>NZ_JBSVVZ010000009.1:0-120704 GCF_054071875.1 Pseudomonas sp. SDO524_S393
CCACATTTTGAATTGTGAATATTTTCAACTGTGGGAGCTGGCTTGCCTGCGATGGGGCCCTCCAGAACACCCGAGACATTGACCATGACCACCCAACCCCGCATCGCCCTCATCGGCGAATGCATGATCGAACTGCAACACCGCGCCGACGGCAGCCTGCACCAAAGCTTCGGTGGCGACACCCTGAACACGGCGGTGTACCTGCGCCGCGAGCTGGGCGACAGCGCCAGTGTCGACTACGTCACCGCCCTGGGTGACGACAGCTTCAGTGATGCCATGTGCCAGCAATGGGCCGAAGAAGGCCTGGGCCTGGGTATGGTCCAGCGCCTGCCGGGACGCTTGCCGGGCTTGTACTGCATCCAGACCGATGCCGGCGGCGAGCGCAAATTTCTCTACTGGCGCAACGAAGCCGCCGTGCGTGACTGCTTCACCACGCCTGCGGCCGAGCCGATCCTGGCGGCATTGCCGGATTACGCCGTGGTGTATTTCAGCGGTATCACCCTGGCGGTGCTGGGTGAAGTCGGGCGAGAGCGCTTGCTGCAAGCTTTGATCGAAACCCGTCGCCGCGGGGGCAAGGTGGTGTTCGACAATAACTACCGGCCGCGTTTGTGGGCCAGCCTCGAGGCGGCGCGCGCGGCCTATCGCAAGGTCCTGGCCGAGGTGGATATCGCCTTGCTGACCGAAGATGACGAGCGTGCGCTGTTTGGTTATGCCGACAGTGAGCAGGTGTTTGCGGCGTATCCCGCGCTTGAAGAGGTGGTGCTCAAGCGTGGGGCCGATGCCTGTTTGATTCGTTGCGCGGGTGAGCGGTTTGCGGTGCCGGCGGTGAAGGTCGAGAAGGTGGTGGACACGACGGCGGCGGGGGATTCCTTCAGCGCGGCGTACTTGGCGAGTCGGCTCAAGGGTGGTTCGCCCGAGCAGGCTGGCGCTGCGGGGCATCGGCTGGCCAGTCGGGTCATTCAGGTGCCGGGCGCCTTGATTCCTCGGTGAATGGCCGCCTGCGGCGGTTCGCGGGCAAGCCCGGCTCCTACATTTGATTGGTGTACGCCGTCCAATGTGGGAGCTGGCTTGCCTGCGACAGCGGTTTACAGCCAAGCCCCTTAGTCGCGGTAGAACACCTGCACCAGGTGATAGCCAAACTTGCTCTTGATCGGCCCATGTACCACCCGCAGGGGTTTCTTGAAAATCACCGCGTCAATCGCCCCCACCATCTGGCCTGGCCGGATTTCCCCCAGGTCGCCGCCGCGTTTGCCGGACGGGCAGGTGGAATACTTCTTGGCCAGCACATCGAACGCTTCGCCCTTGGCGATGCGCTGCTTGAGCTGTTCGGCTTCTTCGCTGGTTTTCACCAGGATATGACGGGCTTGGGCTTTCATTGATCTCTACCGGGTACGTGCAACAACGGCGCGGGATTATGCCTGAACTCACTCGACGACGCTGATCATGCTGCGGATTTTCGTGGCCAGTACGTCAATGGAAAACGGCTTGGCCACCATGTCCATGCCGTCCTCCAGGAAGCCCTGGCGTTCGGCGGCCATCTCGGCATAACCGGTCATGAACAGTACGCGCAGGCCCGGGCGATGCTGGCGGGCGATTTCCGAGAGCTGTCGGCCATTCATGCCGGGCAGGCCAACGTCGGTGACCAGCAGGTCTACGCGCAAATCCGATTCGAGCAAGGGCAGCGCCGTGCGTGCATCCCCGGCCTGGTGCGCGGTGTAGCCCAATTCATCCAGCACATTGACCACCAGCATGCGCACCGCCGGGTCGTCTTCGACCACCACCACTGCTTCACCCTCCAGGGCCAGTGGCGCCTGGCTCAGGTGCGCCGGCAGGCTGCTTTCCAAAGCGGTGCCGTGCAGGCGCGGCAGGTACAGGCGCACGCAGGTGCCCTGGCCCGGTTCGCTGTGGATGGTCACGTGGCCACCGGACTGCTGGGCAAAGCCGTAGATCATCGACAACCCCAGGCCAGTGCCCTGGCCGATGGGCTTGGTGGTGAAGAACGGGTCGAATGCCTTGGCCAGGATCTTCGGCGCCATGCCGGTGCCGTTGTCGCACACCCCGAGCATCACATAATCGCCGGCTTTCACCGGTTCAAGGGTGGTGATATCGCTGCCGTCCAGGTAGCTGTTGGCGGTTTCGATCAGCAGATCGCCACCATCGGGCATGGCGTCGCGGGCATTGATCACCAGGTTGAGCAGGGCGTTTTCCAGTTGGCTGGCGTCGGTATTCACCGGCCAGATATCCTGGCCCAGTTGTACTTTAAGGCCGATATGCGCGCCCTTGGTGCGACGGAACAAGTCTTCCAGGGAGGCCACCAACTGGTTCGGGTCCAGGGGGCGCGGGTCCAGCGACTGGCGCCGCGAGAACGCCAGCAGGCGATGGGTGAGGGCGGCGGCGCGATGGGCGGAGGACACGGCGGCGTCGGTAAAGCGGCCGATTTCATCGCTGCGCCCGGCAGCGATATAGCGCTGCATCAGGTCCAGGCTGCCGATGATACCGGTGAGCATGTTGTTGAAGTCATGGGCGATGCCGCCGGTGAGCTGGCCCACGGCTTCCATCTTTTGCGCATGACGCAGGGCGTCTTCGGCCCGTTCGCGTTCGAACATCTCGTTTTGCAGGCGCTGGTTGGCCTCGGCCAGTGCCTGGGTGCGCTGGGCCACGCGTTCTTCAAGGTTTTCGTTGAGGTGGCGCAGGGCTTCTTCGGTGAGCTTGCGTTCGGTTTCATCGATCACAAAGATGTAGAAACCATTCACCGAGCCGTCATTGCTGAAGCGCGGCAGGTACTTCATCAGCGCATGACGGGGCCGCCCGTCGCGGTGCGGGGTGATGGTCATGAAACTGCACGCCTTGCCCTTGAGGGCGGCGGCGATCTTGTCGGCACGCCCGGCGTAGACTTCGGCACCGAGCACTTCGAGGATGGTCTTGCCGTACAGCTCCTGGGGCGTCATGCCGTACCAATCGAGGTAAGCGCTGTTGTTGAGGCGAAACCGCTCTTCGTGGTCGACATAACCGATCAGCACCGGCATGGCGTTGATGATCAACTGCAATTCGGTCTGGCTCTGGCGCAGGGCCTGCTCGGTGTGCTTGCGCTCGGTCAGGTCCAGCGCGGCCCCGAGAAAACGTGCCGGGCGCCCCTGTTGATCCTTGTAGCAGCGGCCCCGGGCAAACACCCAGCGCACTTGGCCGTCGGCTTGCAACAGGCGGTATTCCTCGGCGTATTCGGTGCCAAAGGTGATGCAGTGCTTGATGCTGCGGGCCACCATGCCACGGTCTTCGGGGTGCACGCCTTGCAGGTAATCGCTGATGGGCAGCAGGCCGGCATCATTGGGATCGACGCCGTGCAGGCATGCGAAGTGGGCGTCGGCGATAAAGCGGTCTTCACCGATATCCCAGTCCCAGGTGCCCACTGCATCGGTGGCGGCCAGTGCCAGTTGCAGGCGTTGTTCGGTGTTGTGCTGGGCCTTGAGGCTGTCTTCGGAGCGTTGTTGCAGCTCCAGGGCCTTGCTGCGGCGCTCGTTGGTTTCGATGGCGGTGACCAGAATCCCGGCGACGCTGCCGCTTTCGTCGCGCACCGGGCTGTAGGTCAGGTCCAGCCAGATCTCGGTGTCGCGGTGATTGCGTTGCAGCACAAAGCGCTGCTCGCTGAAGGTGCGCACCTGGCCGGCCAGGACGGCGTCATAGACCGGCGCGGTGAAGCTCTGCAGTTCCGGCCAGGTCTCATGCGCCGGTTGGCCCAGGGCCGCCGGGTGTTTATTGCCTACCAGCCGTGCGAAACCGTCGTTGTACAGCTGGGTGAGCTGGCTGCCCCATAGCAACAGCATCGGCATCGGCGCGTGGACGACGATGTCCACCGCTGTACGCAGGCTTTGTGGCCAGTCATTGGCCTCACCGAGAGGGCTTCGTGCCCAGTCCAGCCGCGCGATCAATGCTGCGGCGTCGCTGCCGGTGGATGTTCCATTCATGAAAAAGCCCTGAGCGTAACGCTTTGAAATATGACAACGGCCATTATCTCGTGGGAAATGGCTGAGTGACTACCCCGAAAAATAGCACGCATTGGGCCGTTGTCTTCAAAAGCCTGTCTCAGAGCTGAAACCTTTCATCTTTATGCCAGTTCAGGACGGTCGCGGAACTGCTCCAGGGCCTGCGGGTTAGCCAGCGCGTCGGTATTTTTCACCGCCTCGCCGTGCACCACGTTGCGCACCGCCAGTTCGACGATCTTGCCGCTGATGGTGCGGGGGATATCGGTGACAGCCAGGATTTTCGCCGGTACATGGCGGGGCGTGGTGTTGGCGCGGATCACCTCGCGAATCTGCTGTTGCAGAGCCTCATCCAGCGCCACGCCGTCCGTAAGGCGCACGAACAGCACCACACGCACGTCATCCTGCCAGCGCTGGCCGATAGCCAGGCTTTCTATTACCTGTGGGACCTTTTCCACCTGGCGATAGATTTCCGCGGTGCCGATCCGCACGCCGCCGGGGTTGAGCACCGCATCGGAGCGCCCGTGGATCAGCAGGCTGCCGCTGGGGCGTTGTTCGGCGTAGTCGCCCTGGGCCCACACACCGGGAAACTGGCTGAAATACGAGGCGCGCAGTTTTTTCTGGTCCGGGTCATTCCACAAGCCGATGGGCATCGCGGGGAAGTGTCGTGTGCACACCAGCTCGCCTTTTTCGCCGATCAGGGCTCGAGCGTGCTCGTCCCAGACCTCGATGGCCATCCCCAGGCTCTTGCACTGCATCTCGCCACGGCGCACCGGTAGTACCGGGTTGCCGATCACAAAGCACGAAACGATGTCGGTGCCGCCGGACATGGATGACAGACACAGCTCACCCTTGATCTCGCGGTACACATAGTCGTAACTCTGCGGCGACAACGGCGAGCCGGTGGAGATCAGACCTTTGAGGCTGCTCAGGTCATGGCTCAGGCGCGGTTGCAGCCCGGCTTTCTCCAACGTGCTGAGGAACTTGGGGCTGGTCCCGAACACGCTGATCCGTTCGGCATCGATCAGATCGATCAGGCGCTCCGGTCCTGGATAAAACGGCGAGCCGTCATACAGCACCGCCGTGGCGCCAAGGGCCAGCACCGACACCAGCCAGTTCCACATCATCCAGCCGCAGGTGGTGTAGTAGAACAGGCAGTCCTCGCGGGACAGGTCGGCGTGCAGGCCGTGCTCCTTGAGGTGAGTGAGCAGCACGCCGCCGGTGCCATGGATGATGCACTTGGGCACGCCCGTGGTGCCGCTGGAATAGAGGATGTACAGCGGATGATCGAACGGTACCGCGACGAACTCGGGTTCGCCGCTGGCTTGATAGAAATGATTCCACAGCGTGACAGTGGCCCGGGTTCGATAATCCTCAACCTGCGCCTGAGGTCGGGCGTAAGGCACGATGATCAGTTGTTCCAGGGAGGGTAGGCGTTCGAGGATTTCATTGAGCTTGGCGCTCTGGTCGATGTCTTTGCCGGCGTAGCGATAACCGGCACAGGTGATCAGTACCTTGGGTTCGATCTGGCCAAAGCGGTCGATCACGCCCTGGGTGCCGAAGTCTGGCGATGAACAGGACCAGATGGCGCCGAGGCTGGTGGTGGCGAGCATGCCCACCAGGGTCTGCCAGGTATTGGGCATGCATGCCGCGACGCGGTCACCCTGAACCACGCCGGCCGCCCGCAGGCTCTGTTGCAGGCCGGCCACGTGGGCGGCCAATTCGGCATAGGTCAGTTGTTCGCGCTGGCCGTCTTCGCTGATGGCGACCACGGCCGGGTGATCATCGCGACGGCGTAGCAGGTGCTCGGCGAAATTCAACGTGGCGCCCGGAAACCACTGGGCGCTGGGCATCTCGACGTCTTCGATCAGTACCGCGCTGGGCGGACTGCGAAATTGCACGCCGAAGAAATCGACGATGGCCCGCCAGAAATCCGGGCGTTGGTCGATGCTCCACTGGTGCAGGGCCGGGTAATCGTTGAGTTGCACGCCGTGACGGTCGTTGAGGTAGCGGCGGAACTGATCCATGCGCGTGTTGGCGATGCGTTCCGGGGAGGGTTGCCAGAGGATGTCGGACATAGAGCTGCCTCTTGTTCTTGTACACGTCTACCTAATCACACAGTTCTAAATTGTGGGAGCTGGCTTGCCTGCGATGGCGGCTTGTCAGTTGGCTAATTTGTCTCTGATACACCGCTATCGCAGGCAAGCCAGCTCCCACATTCGATCTTCTGTGCTTGGTCTATTGGGCCAGCCAACCACCGTCGATGTTCCACGCCGCGCCGCGTACCTGGCTGCCGGCCTCGCTGCACAGGAACAGCACCAGCTCGCCCAGTTGCGGCGGTGTCACGAACTCCAGCGACGGCTGTTTTTCCGCGAGCAAATCATGCTGCGCCTGCTGCGGGTCGACGCCGTTGGCGGCGCGGTCGTCGATCTGCTTCTGCACCAGCGGCGTCAGCACCCAGCCCGGGCAAATGGCGTTGCACGTGACATTGCTGGTGGCGGTTTCCAGGCCCACCACTTTGGTCAGGCCGATCACCCCGTGCTTGGCCGCCACATAAGCCGCCTTGCCTACCGAACCGACCTGGCCGTGCACCGAGGCGATATTGACGATACGCCCCCAGCCCTTGGTCTTCATGCCCGGCAGGCTCAACCGCGTGCTGTGGAACACCGACGACAGGTTGATGGCGATGATCGAATCCCAGCGCTCCGCCGGGAAGTCTTCCACCGCTGCCACATGCTGGATGCCGGCGTTGTTGACCAGGATGTCCACACCGCCGAACTCACGCTCGGCGTAGGCAATCATGTCGGCGATCTGCGCCGGGTCGCTGACGTCGGCCGGGTGATGGCCCACCTTGCCGCCAAACGCCTGCACCTGAGCGATCACCGCGCTGGCGTCGCCGAAACCATTGAGGATCAGGTTCGCACCTGCCTTGGCCAGGCTCAAGGCGATGCCCAGGCCGATGCCGCTGGTGGAGCCGGTGACCAGGGCGGTCTTGCCGTTCAATGTCGTCATGAAAACCTCACACAATGCCGGTGGCGTAGAAAGTGCCGATCACCACGAACACCGCGAGGGTCTTGATGATCGTAATGCCGAAAATGTCCTTGTAGGCTTCGCGGTGGGTCAGGCCGGTGACCGCCAGCAGTGTGATCACCGCGCCGTTGTGGGGCAGGGTGTCCATGCCGCCGCTGGCCATGGCCGCCACCCGGTGCAGCACTTCAAGGGGAATATTGGCCGCATGGGCCGCCGAAATAAAGCTTTCGGACATGGCCGCCAGGGCAATGCTCATGCCGCCCGATGCCGAGCCGGTGATGCCGGCGAGCAGGGTCACGGTAATCGCTTCATTGACCAGCGGGTTGGGGATGCCCTTGAGCCAGTCGGCCAGCACCAGGAAACCCGGCAGCGAGGCGATCACCGCGCCAAAACCATACTCGGACGCGGTGTTCATTGCGGCCAGCAGTGCACCGCTGACCGCGCTTTTGCTGCCCTCGGCCAGCTTGCTCTTGATCGCCGAGAAGCCGAACACCAGCACCACGACAATGCCCACCAGCAACGCCGCCTGCACCGCCCAGATCGCGGTGAGCTTGGCGATTTCAGTGGTCACCGGCGTGCTCATGCCCGGTAGCGCCAGGCTGTGGGTCTTGCCGTACCACTGCGGAATCCAGTGGGTGAACAGCAGGTTCATCACGCCCACCAGAATCAGCGGCGACAGTGCGATCCATGGGTTGGGCAATGCCAGGTTATCGGCGGTTTCCGGCTCGTTGCGCAGTTCGGTGCCGTAGCCTTCGCCGGCGCGCTGGGCCTTGTTGCGCTGGCGCGCCAGATACAGCATGCCGGCGCAGAACACGAAGATCGTGCCGATCAGACCCAGCCACGGTGCAGCCCAGGCGGTGGTGTTGAAAAAGGTGCTGGGGATGATGTTCTGGATCTGCGGCGTGCCGGGCAGGGCGTCCATGGTGAACGAGAACGCGCCGAGGGCGATGGTCGCGGGAATCAGTCGTTTGGGAATATTGCTCTGGCGAAACATCTCCGCCGCGAACGGGTACACCGCAAACACCACCACAAACAGCGACACGCCGCCGTAGGTGAGCAGGGCACACACCAGCACAATCACCAGCATCGCCTGGCGCGTGCCGAGCAGGCGGATCGCGGCGGCCACAATCGAACGGGAAAAACCCGACAGTTCGATCAGCTTGCCGAACACCGCGCCGAGCAGGAACACCGGGAAATACAGCTTGATGAACCCGACCATCTTCTCCATGAACACCCCGGTAAAGGCGGGCGCGACAGCGGAGGGGTCGGTGAGCAGTACCGCGCCAAGGGCGGCGATAGGGGCGAACAGGATAACGCTATAGCCACGGTAGGCCGCCAGCATCAGCAACGCGAGCGCTGCCAGGGCAATGATCACACTCATGGTGTGTCTCCATCGGATTGTTATTTTTGTGAGGTCTTGCGGTGGGAGGGGCTATAGCGAGATATGTGCCAGTTCGATAACTTGTTGAATTTAAAAGATAAAATATTATTTTTAGACGACGGCTTGGAGTTTTGTCTCGATCAAGAGACAGATTGAGGTCCAATGTGGGAGCGGGCTTGCCCGCGAAAGCGGTGTATCAGCTATAGATGTATTGACTGACCCGCTGCATTCGCGGGCAAGCCCGCTCCCACAGTAGATTGTCTGTTTTTGGAGATTTTTGTCTCTTTAGTGAGATTGGGGTATGCCTAACGCCACCATCTTCTTGTACAACGTCGACCGCCCAAGCCCCAACTGCCTGGCCGCCTCCACCACATTGCCCTCGCAGTCGCTGAGCGCCGCTGTGATGATTTGCCGATCAGACCGCTCCCGTGCGGCGCTGAATGACTCACCCTCGATGGTTCGCGCGCTGCTGCGCTCCACGGGGCTGAAGGTGCCGATGGCTGCGCGTACTTCCCGGGCATTCAACACCAAGTCGTCACTCAACAACGCCGCGCGCTCCAGCACGTTGCGCAACTCACGGATATTTCCTGGCCAGGCATGCTGAGCCAGCAGCGCCAAGGCTTCGCGGTCCAGTTCATGCTGGCTGCGCAGCTCTTCCAGGATCGCTTCGCTCAACGCCGGAATATCTTCCAGCCGCTCCCGCAATGGCGGTACCTGGATCGGCAGCACATTCAGCCGGTAATACAGGTCTGCGCGGAATTCACCGCGCTTGATGGCTGCCTCCAGGTCCATGGATGTGGCGGCGATCACCCGTACATCGCTGTGCAGCATTTCGTTGGAGCCTACGGGCTCGTATTCCTTTTCCTGCAACACCCGCAGCAATTTGCTTTGCAGCGGCAGGGGCATGTCACCGATTTCATCGAGGAACAGCGTGCCGCCCTGGGCAATCTGCAATTTGCCCGGACGACCCTTGCGGTCGGCCCCGGTAAAAGCGCCTGGCGCGGTGCCGAAGAATTCGGCTTCCAGCAGGTCGCCCGGAATCGCCGCGCTGTTGACGCTGACGAAGGCCTTGCCGGCCCGGGTCGATGCACCATGGATCGCCTGGGCCAGCAGTTCCTTGCCGGTGCCGGTTTCGCCCAGTAGCAGCACCGGTGATTCTGCGCTCGCACTGCGCCGTGCGCGGCGCTTGACTTCAAGGCTGGCGGCGCTGGTGCCGATAAAGTGCGCGAAGTTGTATTTACTCTGCCGTGAACGCAGCAGCGAACGGGTGGAGGCCAGCTCCTGTTGCAGGCTCAGGTAGCGTTCGATCAGCGGCGACAGGTTGCGCAATTCATCAAACAACGCAAAGCCGATGGCACCGATCACCGCGCCGGTATCGTCGTGGATCGGCAGGCGCATCACCACCAGCGGGCCTTTGGGCGTGTCCTGGATATCCAGCAGGATCGGCTGGTCGTTGCGCACCACCTGGCGCAGCAGGCTGTTGGAAATCACCTGCTCGCACGGCTGGCCGATGGCTTCGTCGGCACTTTTGAGCCCGAAGCGCCTGGCGTAGCGCTCGTTCATCCACACGATGTTAGCGTCGCGATCGACAATCACCGTGCCTTCGCTTGACTGCTCGATGATCTCGAACAGTGACTGGATGGCCAGGCCGCGAACCTGTTGGTAGTCCTTGAGGCTTTCGGTGATGTTCATAGTTATGGCGTCAACACAAATAAGGGGTGGGGGCGCGATCCTGTGGGAGCGGGCTTGCTCGCGAAAGCGTTGCATAAGTGCTGAATATACTGGCTGACACACCGCCTTCGCGAGCAAGCCCGCTCCCACAAGGGGAGCCGCGGTTACAGGGGGATATTGGCGGCGGCCAGCAGTTCTTTGGTGTACGGATGCTGCGGCGCTTCGAACACCGTATGACTCGCACCGCGTTCCACCACCTGGCCATCCTTGATCACAATCATGTCGTGGGCCATGGCGCGTACCACTGCCAGGTCATGGCTGATGAACAGGTAGGTCAGGCCATATTTTTCCTGCAGCTCGCGCAGCAACGCCACCACTTGTTTCTGCACGGTGCGGTCAAGGGCCGAGGTGGGTTCATCGAGCAGCATCAGTGCCGGTTTCAGCACCAGGGCACGAGCGATGGCGATGCGCTGGCGCTGACCACCGGAAAACTCGTGGGGGTAGCGATGACGGCTGGCGGGGTCGAGGCCGACGTCCTTGAGCACCCGGATCACTTGCGCATCGCGGTCGGCCAGGCTGCACGGCGCATGCACTTCCAGGCCTTCGCTGATGATCTGCTCCACGGTCATGCGCGGGCTGAGGCTGCCGAACGGGTCCTGGAACACCACCTGCATCTGTTTGCGCCATGGGCGCATCTGCTGGTGATTGAGCGGGTCGAGAGCCTCACCCTGGAAACGGATGCTGCCGGTGGAGTCCAGCAGGCGCAGAATCGCCTGGCCGAGGGTGGATTTGCCCGAGCCGGACTCGCCGACAATCCCCAGGGTCTTGCCGCGCTGCACGCTCAAGCTGATGTCGTCCACCGCACGCAGCCAGGTCTTGCGCCGGAACAACCCGCTCGCAAGGGGGAATTGCACCGTCAGGTCATCCACCTGCAACACGGTTTCGCGCTCATCACTGCACAGCGCGTCACCGGCGGGTTCAGCGTCCAGCAGCAGACGGCTGTAGGGGTGCTGCGGGGCGTTGAACAGTGTCTGGCAGTCGGCTTGCTCGACGATCTCGCCGGCACGCATCACGCACACCCGCTGGGCGATGCTGCGCACTAGGTTGAGGTCATGACTGATCAGCAGCAACGACATGCCCAGGCGTTGTTGCAACGACTTGAGCAGCAGCAGGATCTTGCGCTGCACGGTCACGTCCAGCGCGGTGGTGGGTTCGTCGGCGATCAGCAACTCCGGTTCGCAGGCCAGGGCCATGGCAATCATCACCCGTTGGCGCTGGCCGCCGGACAGTTGGTGCGGGTAAGCCTTGAGGCGTTCCCGGGGTTTCTGGATACCCACCAGCTCAAGCAGTTCGAGGATACGCGCCTGCGCCGCCTTGCCGCCCAGGCCTTTGTGCAGCAGCAGGGTTTCGCCGATTTGCTTTTCGATGCTGTGCAGCGGGTTGAGGGAGGTCATCGGCTCCTGGAAGATCATGGCGATACGGTTGCCGCGCAGCTTTTGCAGGGTGGCCGCCGACGCGCCGATCAGCGCCTGGCCGCGATAACGGATGGAGCCGGTGGTTTCAGTACCGGCTTCGGGCAGCAGTTGCAGAATCGAGTGGGCCGTGACGGACTTGCCCGAGCCGGACTCGCCCACCAATGCCAGGCATTCGCCGGGGCGCACGTCCAGGCTCAGGTTGCGTACCACCGTTTGGCCGCTGAACGCGACGCTGAGGTCGCGGATTTCGATCAGGTTCATAGGGGGGCACTCATGAGCGTGGGTCGAAGGCATCGCGTAACGCCTCGCCGATAAACACCAACAGCGACAGGATCAGCGCCAGGGTGAAGAACGCCGTCAGGCCCAGCCACGGGGCCTGCAGGTTCTGCTTGCCCTGGGCGATCAGTTCGCCCAACGAGGCGCTGCCCGCGGGCATGCCGAAGCCGAGGAAGTCCAGGGCGCTCAAGGTGGAAATCGCCCCGGTGAGAATGAACGGCAGGTAGCTCAGGGTGGCGGTCATGGCGTTGGGCAGAATGTGCCGGCGAATGATCTTGCCATCGCCCAGGCCCAGAGCCCGCGCGGCCTTGACGTACTCGAGGTTGCGTCCGCGCAGGAATTCGGCGCGCACCACGTCCACCAGGGCCAGCCACGAAAACAGCGCCATGATCCCCAGCAGCCACCAGAAATTCGGCTCGACAAAGCCCGACAGGATGATCAGCAGGTACAGCACCGGCAGCCCCGACCACACCTCGAGAATGCGTTGGCCGAGCAAGTCGACCCAGCCGCCGTAATAACCTTGCAAGGCGCCCGCCGCGATGCCGATGGCGGCGCTGATGGCGGTGAGTGCCAGGGCAAACAGGATCGACACCCGCGCGCCGAAGATCACCCGCGCCAGCACATCCCGCGACTGGTCATCGGTGCCCAGCCAATTCACCGTCGATGGCGGGCTGGGGGCAGGGCGGGTCAGTTCATAGTTGGGGGTGTCGTCACTGAACGGAATCGGCGGGAACAGCATCCAGCCGCCGTCCTGCTTGATCAGCTTTTGTACGTAGTCGCTGCGGTAATCGGCCTGGAACGGCAGTTGGCCGCCGAACTGCTGTTCGGTGTAGCGCTTGAATACCGGGAAGTACAGCTCGTTCTTGAAGCTCAGCACCAGGGGTTTGTCATTGGCGATCAACTCGCCGCCCAGGGTCAGGATGAACAGGCCGATGAACAGCCATAGCGACCACCAGCCGCGACGATTCTTCTTGAAACGCTCGAAGCGCCGACGGGCCACGGGAGACAGATTGAACATCAGGCGTTCCTCGCGGCAAAGTCGATACGCGGGTCCACCAGGGTGTAGCAGAGGTCGCCGATCAGTTTTATCAAGAGCCCGAACAAGGTGAAGATAAACAGCGAACCGAACACCACCGGGTAGTCCCGGGAGACCGCCGCTTCGTAACTCATGCGACCCAGGCCATCGAGGGAGAAGATCACCTCGATCAACAGGGAGCCGGCAAAGAACACGGCGATGAACGCCTGGGGGATGCCCGAGATCACCAACAGCATGGCGTTGCGAAATACATGGCCGTACAGCACGCGGCGTTCGCTCAAGCCTTTGGCGCGGGCAGTCACCACGTATTGGCGCGTGATTTCATTGAGGAACGAGTTTTTGGTGAGAATCGTGAGGGTGGCGAACCCGCCGATCACCAACGCGCTGACCGGCAGTACCAGGTGCCAGAAATAGTCGGCGATCTTGCCCACGGTGCTCAGTTCTTCGAAGTTTTCCGATACCAACCCGCGCACCGGAAACCAGTTCAGCGATGTGCCGCCAGCGAACACCACGATCAGGAACATCGCAAACAGGAATGCAGGCATCGCATAGCCAATCACGATGGCGGTACTGCTCCACACATCGAAGCTGCTGCCATGGCGCACCGCTTTGCGAATGCCCAGGGGGATCGACACCAGATAGGTGATCAAGGTGGCCCAGAGCCCGAGGGAAATGGTGACCGGCATTTTCTCCAGGATCAGGTCGATCACGGTCTTGCCGCGAAAGAAGCTGTTGCCGAAATCCAGCTGCGCGTAGCTCTTGAGCATCAGCCACAGACGTTCCGGCGCCGGCTTGTCGAAGCCATATTGTTTCTCGATGTCTTTGATCAGCTTGGGATCCAGACCCCGACTGGCACGGGAGCCGCCGCTGATGCCTTCCCCGGATGACCCGCCGACGGCTCCGCCGCCGATGCCTTGCAGGTGGGCGATGGCCTGTTCCACCGGCCCGCCGGGCGCGGCCTGCACGATCACGAAATTCACCAGCAGGATGATCACCAGCGTCGGGATGATCAGCAGCAGGCGCCGCACGATATAGGCAAACATCAGCGAGCGCCTCCGCGTTTTTTAAGCTCGGCTTGCATTTGTTCGTTGGTCAACGGCACGGGACTGATTTCCCACCAGGTTTCCAGGGCTTCGTCATTCTTGGCCTCGATGGCCGGACGGCCGAAACGGTTCCACCACGCAGCCGAGGTGCCCGGCGGGTAGTAATTGGGGATCCACAGGTAATTCCATTGCAGCACGCGGTCCAGGGCATGGGCGTAGGTGAGCATCTGCGCCTGGGTGTCTGCCTTGACCAGGCCCTTGATCAGGCTGTCGACGGCGGGGTCCTTGAGCACCATGTAGTTGTTGGCGCCCGGGTCGAACGCCGCTTCGGAGCCGAAGTAGTTGTACAGCTCCATGCCCGGTGAAGTGGTGACAGGGAAGCCGGTGACGATCATGTCGTAGTCCCGCGCCATCACCCGGTTCACATACTGTGAAGAGTCGATGCGACGGATATTCAGGGTAATGCCGATCTGCGCCAGGTTGCGCTTGTAGGGCAGCAGCAGGCGTTCCATGCCGCTCTGGGCGTTGAGGAAGGTGAATTCCAGTGGCTCACCGTCAGCGTTGACCAGTTTGTCGCCCACCGGCTTCCATCCGGCGTCCTCCAGCAGGGCCAGGGCTTGCAGCTGTTTGTCGCGGATCATGCCGCTGCCGTCGGTAACCGGAGCCTTGAATACCTGGGTGAAGACTTCGTCGGGCACTTGCCCGCGCAGCGGTTCCAGGATCGCCAGTTCCTCCTGGGTCGGCGGTTGACTGGCGGCCAGCGGGCTATTGGAAAAGAAGCTCTGCTGGCGGATATACAGGTTGCGCATCATCTGCCGGTTGGCCCACTCGAAATCCCACAGCATCGCCAGGGCCTGGCGCACGCGGCGGTCCTTGAACATGGGTTTTTGCACGTTGAACACGTAGCCCTGGGCCGGCTGCGGCATGTCCTTGGCCAGATGGGCACGCTGCAGGCGCCCGTCATCCAGCGCCGGGCCGTTGTAGCCGATGGAATAGCCGGTGGCGGAGAATTCGCGGTTGAAGTCGTAGGCGCCGCCGCGCAGCACCTGGCGGGCCACTTCGGTATCGCCGAAATACTCCAGGCTCAGGTGGTCGAAGTTGTACAGGCCGCGGCTGACGGGCAAGTCCTTGCCCCACCAATTGGGGTCGCGGGTAAAGGTGATGGTGCTGCCGGAATCGATCTTGCTGACCTTGTACGGGCCGCTGCCCAAGGGCGCCTCGTAGCCGCCGCCGTTGGCGAAGTCGCGGGTTTTCCACCAGTGCTCGGGAAACACCGGCAAGGTGGCGATGTCCAGGGGCAGGGTACGGTTTTCGTTGCTGGAGAAGTCAAAGCGCACCTGGCGCTCGCCTTCCACTTCCACGTGCTTGACGTCGGCAAACAGCGTGCGAAAGCGCAGGCTGCCTTGGGTCATCAGCAGATTGAAGCTGTAGCGCACGTCTTCGGCGGTGATGGGCTTGCCGTCGGCGAAGCGTGCCTTGGGGTTGAGGTAGAAGCGCAGGCACAGACCATCGTCCGAACGCTCCATCTTTTCCGCCACCAGGCCGTAGACCGTGTAGGGCTCATCCAGAGAGCGCTGGGCCAGAGGGGCGTACAGCCAGCCGTCGACCTGGGACACGCCAATGCCCTTGTCGATATACGGCAGCACATGATCGAAACGCCCGATCTCGATGGCCGAGCGCTTCAAACTACCGCCCTTGGGGGCGTTGGGGTTGGTGTAATCGAAATGGGTAAAGCCGGCACGGTACTTGGCCGGTTCGCCGTACACCGTGAGGTAGGGCTGGGGCGCCGCGATCACGGCGCTGCTGGCCAGCAGCAGGGCCAGGGTGGAGCCTAACAGGTTGGAAAAAGCCAGTCGCATTGTCAGCCTTGAGCGCCGCGTGAACAGGAGATAGAGATTTGTACGCTAACGGCATCAGCGTCGCCAGTCGTCCCATGCACAACGGCCCACCAAAAGGCGGGCCGTTGTTTATAGCATCAGCACAGACTGGATCAGTCCTGGCGGCTGGTGACTTCCAGCAGGTGGTAGCCGAACTGGGTTTTCACCGGGCCTTGCACGGTGTTGACCGGGGCGCTGAACACGACGGTGTCGAATTCCTTGACCATCTGGCCAGGACCGAACGAACCCAGGTTGCCGCCGTCGCGGCTGGACGGGCAGCTGGAGTTGGCTTTGGCAATTTCTGCGAAATCAGCGCCGCCTTCGATTTGGGCCTTGAGTTCGTTGCACTTGGCTTCAGTGGAAACGAGGATGTGACGGGCGGTGGCTTTGGCCATGGGAATAACTCCTTGAGTGAAAAGGGTGAGCCTACCGGATTCAGGCGGTTATTTCCCGGCAAAGTTCCCATGGATTGCCTGAACGGCCCGCCAGCCGGGGAGGCTGTGGTTCAGGCGCGGGCCATGGCGCCGCTGCGGGTCAGCCATTCGATGAACAGGGCAAACAGCTCGGCCTGGGAGTTGATCGCCAATTTGGTGTATAGATTCTTGCGGTGCATGCGCACGGTTTCGGGTGAGATGCCGAGCACCTGGGCGGTGGATTTCACCGAGTGACCACGCAGGATCAAGTGGGCAATTTCGCGCTCGCGTACGGTCAGCACGCCGCTGCCGAATCCCATGAACGCCGCCTCGATCTGCTGATGGGCCTGGGTCTGGTTAAATGCCTCATCGCTGACCATCCGGGCCAGCCCGCCGGTGGTGCCGAAGCGGCGCAGCAATTCGCGCACCATGGCCTGCGCCGACTTCTGCAAGGCCAACTGGTCTTCGCTGAATTGCCCGGCGCTCAAACCCTGGAACATGCACAGTGAAATCTTGCTGCAGGGGCCCAGGTCGACGATGTAATAACTTTCCTGGGCACCGCCGCTGCGCAGGTAATAGGTCTTGTAGTACTCGCTGTTGAAGAAATCGTCCGGCGCAATCTGCGCCAGGTGGTAGAAACCTTCGGCCAGCCCCTTGTCCACCGCCAGGCAGAACGGGTCCAGCAGGTAGCCCCGGGAAAAGTAGCGATGAATGATTTCGTCCTGATACGCCCGGGGAATGCCCTGGGAGTAGAGCAGATGCGGCGCCAGGCCCTGGCGCTCCAGGCTGATCATCATCGATTCGATGGGGGTGAGGGTGCACAACGCGGTGGCCAGGTGTTCGAGGAACGAGGCTTCGTCCACATGGATGAGGGCCTGGGCCAGGGCGTGATGCCAGGCTTCCAGTTGCTGCAGGGTCGGGGCAGGGCAGGCGGTCGTCATGACGGCCAGTCTACCCGCCCGCCTGTGCCCAGGCAAAAACGCCGAGACAGGCTCGGCGTCAGGCCTCATCGGCTTTGGTACTCGCCGCTGGCACGCAGTTCGGCAGCGGTGTCGAGGATGCACTGGCGCAGGGTTTCCACCACTTCATCCACTTGGGCATGGGTGATGATCAGCGGCGGCGACATCACATTCAAATGACCGATGGGACGCACCAGCAAGCCTTTGGCCTGGGCGCGCAGGTGGATTTTTTCGCCGATGTTGACCGCATCCGGCAGCAGGGCCTTGGTGCGTTTGTCCGCGACGAATTCGATACAGGCCATCAGGCGCTGACAGCGGATGTCCCCCACCAACGGCAGCTCGGCCAGGGTTTGCAGGCGCTGTTCCAGGTACACGCCGACATCCTCCACATGGGCCAGCAGTTGCTCGCGCTCGATGATCTCGATGTTCTTCAGGGCGGCAATGCAACTCACCGGATGACCGCTGTAGGTGAACCCGTGCGTAAAGCAGCGGCCCTTGCCCGGCTCGCCGATCACCTGCCAGATGCGGTCGGAGAAGATGCACGCGCCCAGGGGCAGATAACCCGAGGTCAAGCCCTTGGCGGTGGTAATGATATCCGGCTGCATGCCGAACACTTCCTGCGAGGCGAAGAACGCGCCGAGGCGTCCGAACGAGGTGACCACTTCGTCGGCGACGTACAGCAAGTCGTGGCGCTGGCACACTTCCCACATGCGGCGGTGATAGCCCTTGGGAGGAATGATCACGCCGCCGGAGCCCATGATCGGTTCGGCAAAGAACGCGGCCACGTTATCCGCGCCCAGGGTCAGGATCTTGTCTTCGAACTCGTTCACCAGGAAGTCGAGGAAGTCGGCTTCACTCATGCCTTCCGGCGCGCGGTAGTAGTTCGGGCAGGAGATGTGGTGGAACAGGTCGCTCATGAAGTCGAATTCGGGCGCGCGGTCGGCCGCCTTGTTGCCGATGGACATGGTCAGGAAGGTGGAGCCGTGGTAGGCGCTGAAGCGCGAGATGACGTGCTTCTTGGCCGGTTTGCCACGGCTGTTCTGATAGAACTGCACCAGCCGGTAGGCCGTGTCCACAGCGGTGGAGCCGCCGGTGGTGAGGAATACGTGGTCAAGGTCGCCCGGAGCCAGGCTGGCGAGCTTGGCGCACAGCTCGATGGCGGTAACGTTGGCCATGTCGCAGAACGGGTTGGAGTAAGCCAGCTGACGCACCTGATTGGCGATGGCGTCGGCCATTTCTTCACGGCCCAGGCCGATATTCGTACACCACATGCCACCGACGGCATCCAGGTAGCGATTACCGTGGGTGTCGTAGATGTAGGCGCCGTTACCCGCTGCAATATTCAACGAACCCTGTTCGCGGTGTTCGTCGAACATATGGAAACCGTGCATGTAGTGGGCCTTGTCGGCGGCGTCCAGCTTGTCGTGATCGAACTGGGCGAAAAATTCGGGATTTGGCAGAGTCATGGCATTTACCTTCAATGGCTGGGGTTCACTTGCCGGTCTTGACGGCATTCCAGGTACGGGTGATCAGGCGGACGGCAGCCTGGGGCTGGCTTTTTTGAGTGAACAGGCGCTGCATCGTCGCGGAGTCGGGGTAGATGGCCGGGTTGTCGCGGATATCGGCGTTGACCAACGGCTTGGACGCCAGGTTGCTGTTGGCGTAATGGATGGTGTTGCTGACGCCGGCCAGGGTGGCGGGTTGCAGGAGAAATTCGATGAACTTGTGCGCGTTGGCCACATGGGGCGCATCGGCGGGAATGTAGAAATTATCGAACCAGATCAGCGAACCCTCCTTGGGAATGAAGTAGTCCAGATTGATTTTGGCTCCGGCTTCCGTCGCGCGGGCCTGGGACGTGGCGTAATCGCCGGACCAGGTGGTGGCCAGGCACAGGTCGCCGTTGGCCAGACCGTTGATGAACCCACTGGAGTCGAACTTGCGAATGTAGGGGCGCACCGCCATCAGCACATCCTGGGCGGCCTTGAGGTCCTTGGGCGCGGCGCTGTTGGGGTCCAGGCCCAGGTAGGTCAGGGCCAGGGGGATCATATCGGTGGGCGAGTCCATGAACGTGATGCCGCAGTCGGCGAATTTCGAGATGATTTTTGGATCGAAAATCATCGCCAGCGAGCCGATGGGCGCATCCGGCATGCGTGCCTTGATCATGTCGACGTTGTACGTCACGCCGTTGCTGCCCCAGGTATAGGGCGCCGAGTAAGTGACGCCCGGGTCATGGGTTTCCAGGCTCTTGAGCACCAATGGGTCAAGGTTTTTCCAATCGGGCAATTGGGACTTGTCCAGCGGTTGAAACACTTTGCCCTTGATCAGCAGCGGCACCAGGGAGGCGTTTAGCAGTGTCAGGTCATAGCCCGAGCGACCAGAAAGCAGTTTGCCCTGCACGGTTTCGTAGGAGTCGTAGGTGTCGTAGATGACTTTGATGCCGGTGGCCTTCTCGAAGTCCGCCAAGGTGGTCTCGCCGATATAGTCCGCCCAGTTGTAGATGCGCAAGGTATTGCCCGGGTCGTCGGCGGCCCGGCTCAAGGGGGATGAGGCCAATACGACGGCGCTGAACAGAGCGATAAAGGCTTTATGCATGGGGACCCACCTTGAGTTTGTGCTTGTTATCAGGCTGAGGGACTGATTGCACTGTCAGGCAGGTCACCCTTGTGCGCCATACCCCGTTCGGGTAGGGCAGTGGGTCAGGCCAGGACGATATAGTCGTTCTGCTGGACGATGGGCGCATGCGGACCTGGTACCAGATGCAGGTAGCGACCGTCTACCAGGTCGATGGGCAGGCAGTCGTCGATATCCAGCACGCCATCGGTATGGGGCTGGGTCCAGTGGCGCAGCATCTGTTGCTTGCCTTTGCGGGTCGCTTCCTGCTTGTTGCGTGCAACCACCAACAGGTAGTGGTGGGCTTCACCGAAACGATTGGCCTCGTAGCCGCCAAGGTTGATGAAATACAGGCGATGGGCATCCGCCGTGGGCGCGAGGTGACTGAGGTTGATTTTCCAGCCGTCGACACCTTCGACCGCCATCCATGAATCGATATGCACGCCCTTGGGGCTACCGAACCAGGCGTCGCGCAACTGCGGGTAGGTGGCTTGCAGGGAGTCGCCCACGGCGAACACCACATCATGAACTTCGATCCGGGCCCGTGGGTGCTTGCCCCCGAGCATCGCGACAAACAGCATTGCAGGGTCTTCCTGATGATTTGGCAGGTAGCCACCATCCTTCGATTGAACCCTTCTGTCCAGTCAGTGCCACACTGATAATCCCCTAACTCGTCAGGAGGTTGTCATGCGAACCATTGATCTGGCCGGTGTGCCTGTGCCTGTGATCGGCCAGGGTACCTGGCGCATGGGTGAAGATCCGAACCAGCGTCGCGCCGAAGTCGCGGCGCTGCAACTGGGCATCGACGAGGGCATGACCCTGATCGATACCGCTGAAATGTACGCTGAAGGTGGCGCCGAAATCGTTGTGGGCGAAGCCATTCATGGTCGGCGCGATCACGTGTTCCTAGTCAGCAAGGTTTATCCGCACAACGCCAGTCACAAGGAGGTGCCCCGAGCATGCGAGGCCAGCCTGCAGCGATTGGGTACGGACTTTATCGATCTGTATCTGTTGCATTGGCGTGGCCAGTATCCCCTGGATGAGACCGTCGAAGCCTTTGAGCGTTTGCGTGAGGCAGGCAAGATCGGTCGCTGGGGTGTCTCCAATTTTGACGTGGCCGACCTTCAGGCGCTGAGCTCTACGGCCTGCGCCACCAATCAGGTGCTCTACAACATCGAAGAGCGCGGCATCGAATTCGATCTGTTGCCTTGGTGGCAACAGCATCACTTGCCCTTGATGGCGTACTGTCCGATTGCCCAGGGTGGAGCACTGCTGTCCAGTCCTACGCTCAAGCAGATTGCCCGTCGTCACGGGGTTACGCCTGCCCAAGTGTCCCTGGCGTGGGTGGTGCGTCAGCAGGGTGTGATCGCCATCCCCAAGGCCGTGACGCCTGAGCATGTGCGTCTCAATGCCGCCGCAGCCAACCTGGTACTCGATCAGCACGACCTGGACGCCATCGACCGCGTATTCGGTGCGCCTCAGCGCAAGCATCCGCTCGCCATGGTGTAGCCGACCGGCAGAAACGGCGCCGTCCCTGGCAGCCGTTTCCGCGAGAGGTCGACTTAGCCTGCTACAGGGCTGCGCCAGTCATCGGAGCCGGACGTGCCGGAGACTTCGTGTGTCCAGACGATCTTGCGATAGGCGAAGTACACATCCTCCAGGTGGGTGAAGTGGGCATTGTCGGGGTCCTGGCAATTGGGCATGCGCGACTGGATGTCCACAACGGTCGCGCCTTCGAGCTCGATGGTGAAGTAGTGTTCCTGAGTCCCGGCGGGGGAGGTGCGCAGCCATTCCAGTCGGCATTTGACCTCCTCGCCGCTGGTGAGCGCGCTGAACAACAGCGGCGAAGACTTATCGAACACCTTGCTGATCATCAGTGGTTTGTGGACCCGCTGCCCGGTCGGCTGACCCGATTGCGGGTCGCGGGGAATGATCACCTGATGGGAAAAACCCTGCACCAGGATCTGGTCCTCATGGCCCTCCTGGTAAATGTTGCCTACCGAGTCCTGGGTGAACGTGCCCGCGGTAATCAAAC
Source organism: Pseudomonas sp. SDO524_S393 (assembly GCF_054071875.1). NCBI lineage: Bacteria > Pseudomonadati > Pseudomonadota > Gammaproteobacteria > Pseudomonadales > Pseudomonadaceae > Pseudomonas > Pseudomonas sp. SDO524_S393. The sequence continues at coordinate 21,784 of NZ_JBSVVZ010000009.1, forward strand.
CCTGTTTGACACCGGTAATGGAGAGGTACGCGGGTGTTGGCATAAATGGTTTCCTTGCCTGATTGAGAGGTAGACCCAGCCGGTGAGTATTCCGAGTGGGCAATTGCCTATATCAAGAAGCGTGCCTGAATTAATGAAAGCCAATGAATACGTTGAAAGGTGGGTGTTGTTGTTTTGATTGGGCGCGAAGTTCAGGTGTTTTACGGATTTTTAGGTGAGGTTGTTTGCACATAAGTGCGCATTTAGTTGCTCATGTTGATAGTTGAGGTTGCAACTAGGAAATAGGGCGGGTGTCGCGTGGTAGTCAGTATCTAGCTGCGCAATACGCTGCGCAGGTCTTGTTTTTTAAAGGTTGTAGGAAATTGCTTAAGTGTCATTCGCTTGCTTGCTGAATATTTTTTGCATGGCTAAGGTTTGCAGACTTCGTGAAAGACGAAGAAAGATCAAATACGGTTTTGCATAACGACTGGCTGCGGCTAGTTGGGTTTTTACTTTTTATCGCTGCGTGGACCGTTAATGGATTATTCGGAAAAGCTCTGTGCTCATTATCTGGAACTTGCACTTTTGCCTTGCTCGCAAACAAGTTTTGCGGGTGACGACATGCGTTTTTCCAATGAGTATGAAGCGCTTGAGGCCGAGTGGCGCAAGGCACAATCGATCCATGGCATGGGGCAGCCGGATTGGCAGAAGATCATTGATATCAGCGAATGCCTGCTGCGCCAGCACACCAAAGACTTGAGGGTCGTGGTCCGGCTGACGTGGGCGCTGCACCAGCGCGAATCCTATGCCGGGCTGCTGGCGGGGCTTGGGCTGTTGCGTCATCTCTGTGAGCACCAGTGGGCAGTGGTCTATCCCGAGAAAACACGAACCCGTGCAGCGGCGTTCAGTGCATTGGTGCTGCGCCTCGAGCCCCTGTTCGCCCAGCCGCTCTCACTGCAGGACCAGCAGCCGCTTTTCCAGGCTGTCTTGAAACACCTGATCAGGCTCGATGAGCTATGGACCCTGCATTTGGGAGAGGAGGCACCGCTGTTGTTGCCGGTACGCAGGCAATTGGCCCAGCGTCTGGAGCACCTTGTCGAATCCGGGGAGCCGCAGGCGAGCGGCGTGATTGCTCAGGTCAAGCAGGCTGCCACTCGCTTGTTCACTCCCGAAACAGTTGTCGATAACGAAAAAGACGCGCACAGAGTGTTGCGCATGCTGCAGGAACAGGCACGCGTCCTGTGCACCTGGTGGCTGCGTCAGAGCGCCACCGACCTGCGCGCCTTGCGCTTGAGCCGAACCTTGGCATGGTTGGTCGTCGGCAATTACCCCGAGGCTGACAAAGAGCGTGTCACGGCACTGCGTGCGCCGGCGCCCGACAAGCTCAAGCGTTATCAGGAGCGCCTTGTGCAGGGACATCACGCCGACCTGGTGCTTGAGCTGGAGGCCACTCTGGCGGGGGCTTTGTTCTGGTTTGACGGGCTGCATATGCTCTGGACCTGCCTTGAGTCCTTGCAGGCCGGACCGGCCATGACCGAGCTGGAAGTGACGTTCGCCTTGTTGCTTCAACGCCTGCCGGAGTTGCCCGAATTTCGCTTTCACGATGGAGCGCCCTTTGCGGGAACTGCAACGCGTGACTGGATCACCCTCCATGTAGCTCCACACCTGGAAAAAAAACACTCGCCGTGTCTGCCGGTGGATGTCGGTGCGTTGCCTTGGGAGACCGCTTTGCATGACGTGATGCCAACGTTGAGAAAGGAAGGGCTCAAGCCCGCGGTACATGCACTCAAGCAAGGCATGTCCCACGCTGGCGGCGAACGGGCTCGTTTTCATTGGCGACTGGCACTGGCTCGGTTGTGTGCGCAGGCGGGCAAACACGACTTGGCGAGGATCCAGCTCGAACACCTCGACCATGAATTGCAAAGCGCAGGTCTTGATCGTTGGGAGCCGGAGCTGGCCCTTCAAATTGCCCACCTGTTGTACCGCTGCTGTGAGTTGTCACCGCAAAGTCATGCCGTGCGCGAGCGTAAGGAAGATACCCACCGAAGGTTGTGCCGCTTCGATCTCGAAGCGGTACTTGAATAGCCTTTCGAGTCACCCGAAAAGGAGAAACACCATGGCCAAAGAAGGCTCGGTAGCCCCCAAGGAACGCATCAATATCACCTTCAAACCCGCTCTCGGCGGGGCTCAGGAAGAAGTCGAGCTGCCGCTGAAGTTACTGGTGCTGGGCGATTTCACTCAGCGCGAGGACGTCCGCAAGCTCGAAGACCGCAAGCCGATCTCGATCGACAAGAACACTCTGGATGATGTGTTGGCCAAGCAGGCGTTGAGTCTGGCGCTGAGTGTGCCGAATCGCCTTCAGGCGTCCGCTGATGCTGGAGACCTGGCCATTGAGGTGCGCATCAACTCGATGAAGGATTTCAACCCTGCCCATTTGGTCGAGCAGATTCCCGAGCTGCAGAAGCTGATGGTATTGCGCGAGGCGTTGATGGCGCTCAAGGGTCCCCTGGGCAATACGCCGAGCTTTCGCAAAGCCATCGAGCAAGCGCTGGCCGATGAAGATTCCCGCGCACGGGTACTGGCGGAACTGGGGCTCAGTCACCCCGCAGCCTGACATTTCAGTAAAAGGACACTGACACCATGACAACACAACAGCATTCGCAGGTCACACGAAGCGTCGGCGAGCAGAGCATTCTCGACAACATCATTGCCCAAACCTTGCTGAGTGCCGATGACGAAGCCTACGGCATTGCCAAGCGCGGTGTGTCGGCATTTATCGAAGAGTTGATCAAGCCTCGGAACAAGGGCGAGCCCGTCAAGAAACGCCTGGTTGACCGGATGATCGCCGAGATTGACGCCACCCTCAGTCTGCAGATGGACGAGATCCTGCACCATCCTGATTTTCAGGCACTCGAGGCCTCCTGGAAGGGCTTGCAGTTGCTGGTCGACCGCACCAACTTTCGGGAAAACATCAAGATCGAACTGCTGAATGTCTCTCGCCAGGACCTGCTGGATGACTTCGAGGATTCGCCGGAGGTTACACAGTCCGGGCTTTACAAGCATATCTACAGTGCCGAGTACGGCCAGTTTGGTGGACAGCCGGTGGGCGCCATCATTGCCAACTATTTTCTTTCCCCCAGTGCACCCGACGTGAAGTTGATGCAATACGCATCCAGTGTGGCCTGCATGGCACATGCGCCGTTTATAGCCGCAGCCGGGCCGGCGTTCTTTGGTCTGGAAAGTTTCACTGGCCTGCCTGATCTCAAAGACCTCAAGGATCATTTCGAAGGGCCGCAATTCGCCAAATGGCAGAGCTTTCGCCAGAGCGAGGATGCGCGTTACATCGGCCTGACCGTTCCGCGCTTTTTGTTGCGCACGCCCTATGACCCGCTCGAGTGCCCGGTCAAGACCTTTGTGTATCAGGAGAACGTGGTCAACAGTCATGAACACTACCTCTGGGGCAATACCGCCTATGCCTTCGCTACGCGCCTGACCGACAGCTTTGCGCGGTTTCGCTGGTGTCCGAACATCATCGGCCCGCAAAGCGGTGGCGCGGTGGAGGACTTGCCCTTGCACCACTTTCAGAGCATGGGCGAAATCGAAACCAAGATTCCGACCGAGGTTCTGGTTTCCGACCGCCGCGAATACGAGCTGGCGCAAGAAGGCTTTATTGCCCTGACCATGCGCAAAGGCAGTGACAATGCAGCGTTTTTCTCCGCAAGCTCGGTGCAGAAGGCCAAGAACTTCGGCATCAGCGAGGAAGGCAGGGAGGCCGAGTTGAACTACCGGCTGGGTACACAGTTGCCTTACATGATGGTGGTGAACCGTCTGGCCCATTACCTCAAAGTGTTGCAGCGCGAGCAGTTGGGGTCGTGGAAGGAACGTACTGACCTGGAACTGGAGCTCAACAAATGGATACGCCAGTACGTCGCGGATCAGGAAAACCCCAGCGCCGAAGTGCGTGGGCGGCGCCCCTTGAGGGCTGCGCGCATCGTTGTCAGTGATGTCGACGGGGAGCCTGGTTGGTATCGCGTGAACCTGAGTGTGCGACCTCATTTCAAGTACATGGGGGCTGACTTCACCTTGTCCCTGGTTGGCAAGCTCGACAAAGAATAAGGGCAGGCCAGGGAATGTCCGACTATCGCAGTCTTTTTCAACGTCTTGAGGGCGAACCACCAGCATCCGCTAGCATTTTGCCGGCTGTGGCGGCTCATCTTGAAAAAATGCTCGGCACGCGGGTCGGCAGCGTCCAGACGTTACCCGACTACGGGCTGCCGGACTTCAATGACATGCGCTTGAGTTTGCATGAGTCGTTAAGCCAGTCACGCTTGTCGATCGAACGCTTTATCCAGGCGTACGAGCCTCGTCTGAACAACGTGCGTGTCAGGGCATTGCCACGTGATTGTGATCCACTGGCACTGGCGTTTGCCATCGAGGCCGAGTGGGAGGTGAGCGGTGTCACTTGTCCGGTCAGGTTCAATGCCTGCATGAGTGGTGGTTCGGTGGAGGTCTTGCCGGATGTCCTTTAACCGTTTCTATCAAAGCGAACTCAGTGCCTTGCGTCAGTTGGGGCGGCGCTTTTCAGAGCGCAACCCCGCGCTAGCGCCCTTTCTCGCCGAGCCTGGCAAGGATCCTGACGTTGAGCGCCTGCTCGAGGGGTTCGCTTTCCTTACCGGACGGCTGCGTCAGAAGCTGGACGACGAACTGCCTGAGCTGGCCCATTCATTGATGCACTTGCTGTGGCCCAACTACATGCGGCCGTTGCCGGCATTCAGCATGTTGCAGTTCGATCCCCTGACACATACGTGCACAACGGTGCAGGTGGCACGGGACACGCCGGTCGAAAGTGTGGCGGTCAACGGTGAGCGCTGTCGCTTTCGAACCTGCTATGCGACGCAGGTCCTGCCACTCAATGCCTGTGCTCTGGAGTACTCGGCACAGGGCGAGCGCGCGTTGTTGAGTCTGCGCCTTGAAATGACCACCGATGGCAGCCTGGAGGAATGCGCCTTTGACCAACTGCGCCTGCATCTGGCGGGCGAACGCTATATCAGTCAGGGGCTATACCTGGGGCTGCTGCGCCACCTTGAAGGCATCGAGTTGCAGGTGTTGGGTGACGAGGGCGAGGTGTTGAACGGCCGTGATGGTCAGCCGTTATCGTTGCGACTGGCTGCCAGCCAGGTGCAACCGGTCGGGTTCAGTGAGGCACAGGCACTGATTCCCTACCCGATGAATACCTTCGTCGGATTGCGCCATCTGCAAGAATATTTTGTCTTCGCGGAAAAATACCTGTTTGTCGATATCACTGGGCTCGACGCGCTGCGCACCTTGCCCAAGGAGTTGCTGAAGCAGGCGCGGGGTCTGGCATTGCGCTTTGAGTTGCGTGCACAGGCGAACGAGGCGCTACGCCCAACCCTGGACAACATAAAGCTGCACTGCACGCCCATCGTCAACCTGTTCAAGCTCGATGCTGTCCCCATTCGACTGGACGGCAAGCAGGACGAGTACTTGTTGGTACCTGGGGAGTATAAGCGGGGTAACGCCGGTGTATTTTCCGTTGACGGTGTTACCGGATGGCGCCCTGGTGGCCAGGGTTATCAGGCATACGTCCCGTTCGAGTCTTTTGAGCATGATCACGACGATGGGGAAACATCGGCGCAACTCCCCAGCTACAGCATCCGTCAACGGTTGTCGGCACAGCACGATGGCCTCGACACCTGGTTGAGTGTCAGCAACGGTCAGGCGCGTACCCAGGAAACCTTGTCGATCGAGCTGACGTGTACCAACCATAACTTGCCCCGGCAGTTGCTGGCAGGTGACATCAACCAACGGTGTGAGCAAACGCCCGAATTTCTGACATTCCGCAATATCAGCGCGCCAACAACGAGCTTTGCGCCGCCGCTCGATCAGGCATTTCTCTGGAAGCTGATCAGCAACATGTCACTCAACTACCTCTCGCTGACGGACATCCATGCGCTGAAGGTGATGCTCCAGACCTACGACCTGCCGCGTTATCACGACCGGCAGGCGCACAAGGTCAGCGAGCGCAGGCTGGACGCGTTGCGCTCCATTCGCCATGAAGCGGTCGACCGACTGCATTGCGGGTTGCCACTAAGGGGATTGCGTATCGATTTGAGCGTTGATTCCCACGGCTTCCTGGGTCAGGGCGATATTTTCGTATTCGCCTCGGTACTCAATGAGTTCTTTGCACTTTACGCCAGCCTGAATTCGTACCACGAACTTCGGGTTACCAGCACACAAGGAGACGTGTACCTATGGCCACCCCGGATGGGTCAGCAACCGCTGCTTTAAATCAATTATCCCGCACCATTCGCGAATACTCGCTGTTCCAGGCGGTGTTGCAGGTGGTCGAGCGTCTGCACGAGGCGAACCCGTCGCTGGACGAGAATGCCCTGTATGACTGTCTGGAGTTCCAGGCCAACCCCGGCCTCGGCTTTGCCGGGCACGACATCGATCAGGTGGAGTTCTTTCTTGATCAAGGTCAACTGCGTGCACGCCTGCGTCTCAATGTGCTCGGGCTGTTTGGCGCAGGTTCACCATTACCGGCCTTTTACAGCGACCAGGCGGCGGGTGAATGTCCCGAGGGTAACTCCACGCGTGATTTTCTCGACCTGTTTCATCATCGCCTGCATCGGTTGATGCTGCCCATCTGGCGCAAATACCGTTATCACGCGCGTTTTCAGAAGGGGGCCCGTGACGCCTTTTCTGCACAGATGTTTGCGTTGATCGGTTTGGGCGGTCAACAGATTCGTGACGCGGCGCCACTCGATTGCAAGCGGCTCTTGCCCTACCTGGGGCTGTTGAGTCTGCGAGCCCATTCGGCAGCGCTGGTCGAGACCGTGCTGCGCTACTACTTCAAGCACCGCCAGATCTTCATCGAACAATGGGTCGAACGTACCGTCGTCATTCCCGACTCACAGCGTAACCGGTTGGGTGATGCCAACACTCGGCTTGGTGAAGACCTGGTGTTGGGCGCTTGTGTCGCCGATCGCAGCGGCAAGTTTCGGGTGCAGGTGACAGGCCTGAGCTGGGAGCGATTTCACGAGTTTCTGCCGACGGGGAGCGCTTATCCGCCGCTGTGCTCCTTGGTGCGCCTGACGGTCCGAGACCCGTTGGAGCATGACCTGCGCCTGGTGCTGGCGAAAGGCGAAATCAAACCTCTGCATATCGGCGAGCGCAATGTCTGCCGCCTCGGATGGACCACCTGGCTTGACCACACCTGTGCCGACGGTGCGGTGGCCTTTGCTTGTAACGCTCGTTAGGGGGCGATGAATATGATGACTATCGATCTGCAACAACTGATTCAAACGCTGAGTCTTTCAGCCCGCCAGGATCTTGAGCGCTCTGCTGAGCGCTGTGTGATTCGGGGTGGCAGCGAGGTCGTGGTGGAAGACCTGCTGCTGACCATGCTGGAGCATCCTGACGGCTTGCTGGGCAAGGCGTTGGCGGATGCCGATATCGATGTCGACGAGTTGCAGCACCTACTGCAACCGCTGAAGGGGCAAAGCGTTTCCCGCAGCCCGGTTTTTGCGCAGGCGTTGGTGACCTGGTTGCGGCAGGCTTTGGTACTCGCCCAGCTTGAGCTTGGGCAAAGCGAAGTCGATCACGGTGCGCTGTTGCTTGCGCTGCTGAGTGATCCGTTGCTGTACGCGGGCAGTGGCTATCAACGGCTGTTGAGCCAGGTGAATGTACAGCGCGTACGCGAGTTCGTGATGAACCAGGCACCTGAGACGGTTGCCCGACCATCCGGAGAGTCGTTGCTCGAACGCTATACCCAGGATATGACACAGCAGGCCCGTGACGGCCTGATCGACCCGGTATTGTGTCGTGACCTCGAAATCAGTCAGTTGATTGATACCTTGATGCGCCGGCGCAAGAACAATCCCATCCTCATTGGGGAAGCTGGCGTGGGCAAGACGGCGATTGTCGAAGGCCTGGCCTTGAGGATCGCAGCGCTACAGGTACCGGAACCACTGCAGGCAGTCCGGCTTCTGGCCCTGGACCTCGGGCTGCTGCAGGCCGGCGCGGGCCTCAAAGGCGAATTCGAGCGCCGGCTCAAGGGGATAATCGACGAGGTCAATACATCACCACACTCGGTGATTCTGTTTGTCGACGAGGCTCACACACTGGTGGGGGCCGGCGCCCAGGCGGGCGGCTCCGATGCGGCCAACCTGCTCAAGCCCGCCCTGGCCCGTGGCGAATTGCGCATGGTCGCGGCCACTACCTGGTCGGAATATAAAAAGTACATCGAAAAAGACCCGGCCCTGGCACGGCGGTTTCAGGCGGTAAGGGTCGCCGAGCCGAGTGTTCGGGACGCGATATCCATTTTGCGAGGACTGGTGCCGGCCTATGAAACCAGCCACGGCGTTTATGTGCGCGACGACGCAGTTGTCGCTGCGGCGCGCATGAGCGCTCGCTACCTGTCCGGTCGTCAGCTGCCGGACAAGGCCGTGGATGTGCTGGACACCGCTTGCGCCCGGGCACGTATCAGCCTGGCCACTCCCCCAACAGCGTTGCAACAGCTGTGCGCTGAACTGGCCGAAGGGGAGCGTCAGCGCTTGGCGGTGGCTCGCGACAATGAGGCGGGACTGCCGGTCGACCCGCAGGCCTTGCAAACCCTGGCCCAGCATCTTGCGACACTCGAACAGGCGCGCGGAAACCTGCAACAGCGTTGGGACCAGCAGCGGACACTGGCGGATCAGGTTCTTTCGCTACGCCAGCAATTGATCCAGGCGCGAACTGTCGGGGAGGGTGTCGAGCCGCTTGAACGGATATTGAGTGAACAGCGTTCGTCGCTGGCTGAGCAAGGGCTGGTCAACCTTGAGGTATGCCCACGCCTGGTGGCAGAGGTCATCGGCGCCTGGACCGGTATTCCGGTGGAGCAACTGGCACTGGAGCACGACGAAAAGGTCCAGGGGTTTGCCGAGGCGTTGCGCACCCGCATCCTCGCTCAGGAGCACGCCGTACTGGCGCTTGACCGCAATCTGCGAGCGGTCGCGGCAGGTCTCAATCCATTGAATGCGCCGACAGGGGTATTCCTGCTGGCGGGCCCGAGCGGAGTCGGCAAGACGCAAACGGCCCTGGCTTTGGCAGAGCTGCTGTACGGCGGCGAGCAATTCGTCACCACGCTCAACATGTCCGAATACCAGGAAAAACACTCTCTGTCCCGACTGATCGGGTCTCCTCCGGGGTATGTCGGTTACGGTGAGGGTGGGGTATTGACGGAGGCGATTCGCCGACGTCCCTATTCCGTGCTCTTGCTCGACGAAGTCGAGAAGGCCGACCCGGAGGTGTTGAACCTTTTCTATCAAATATTTGACAAGGGGGTGGCCAACGACGGGGAGGGGCAGGAAATCGATTTTCGCCACACGCTGATCCTGATGACATCGAACCTGGGCAGCGATCGTATCGTCGAGCTTTGCGCCGACGGTAGACGCCCGGATCCGCAGGTGTTGCAAGAGGCCATTTATCCGCAGCTGCGCGCGTATTTCAAACCTGCATTGCTGGCCCGTATGCGAGTCGTGCCCTACTACCCCATCACAGGTGCTGCGCTGGACAAAGTGGTCAAGCTCAAGCTTGAGCGCTTCGGGCAACGCCTGCGCCAGCGCAACCTGGTCTTCAGTCACACCCACGAACTCGCGGCGCACATGGCCCGACGCTGTGCCAGCAGTGACAGCGGTGCCCGCCATATCGACCAATGGATCGAGCGTCATTTGCTGCCGCAAGTGGTGGACCGTGTTCTCTCGACAAGGGCTCACGGGGTGTCCCTGGCCCGTGTTCACGCAAGCCTGGACGGTAACGGCCAGCCGACCTGTGAGTTCAGCCAATGACGCAAGCTTTGTTTTCTCACGTACCTGACCCTTTGGCCTATGCGGAATCGTTCGCGGGTTACCTCATGCAATTGGTTGTCGACGACGCGTCCACCTTATCGGCGCTATGTGTGGCTGCCGCCGCTCAACTCAGTCGATGTGAGCTGAGTGAGTTATATCGCCGCGACACGGTGACAGGCCGGCTGACGCTGATCGCCCGTCATTTGTCGGGAAAGCCGGGGCTGGCCGAGCGTGCCAGTGTCGCGGACTTCCAGCATGAGCAGCTATTGAGCTACGTGGTGGAGCAACGTTGCTCCCTGAGCGTAGAAGAGCTGAGTGACAGCCCCTATCAGCACGGGTTTCTTCCCGCGATGAGCAAGCCTTGGCGTGCCCTGACCTGCATACCGCTGTTCAATCGCGACAAGCTGATCTCGGGCGTTTTGTTGTGTGCAAGCCAGTGTCCACTGCGATTGGACGTCTATACCGCGTCATTGGGCGAATGGGGCGGTGTGGTGCTGCGTCGGTTGGCCGAACCGCGGATAGCAGGCAAGACGAAGACCGGGCCCCTTCATAGCCCGATTGCCACAGGCACATACGGGTTGATCGGCCATTGTCGGGCGATGGATAAAACCTGTCGGTTGATCGGCAAGGTAATCAATACCTCCTATACGGTGTTGTTGCGGGGTGAGACAGGCACCGGCAAAGAGGTCGTGGCGCGCGCCATTCACGCTGGCGGTCCGCGTGGTACCCGCGCATTTGTAGTGCAAAACTGCGCCGCGTTTCCTGAAGGGTTGTTGGAAAGCGAGCTGTTTGGTTACCGCAAAGGTGCGTTTACCGGGGCCGACAAGCACTACACCGGGCTCTTCGATACGGCACATGGCGGTACGCTGTTACTCGACGAGATCGGTGATATGCCGCTGTCGTTGCAGGCCAAACTTCTACGGGTTCTCCAGGAAGGCGAGATTCGCCCGCTCGGTGCCTCCGCGTCCCACAAGGTGGATGTGCGCATCATTGCGGCAACCCATCGTGATCTGGCCGCGATGGTTGCCCAGGGAAGCTTTCGTGAAGATCTCTATTACCGCTTGGCACAGTTTCCGATCGAGCTGCCTGCATTGCGTGAGCGTGAAGGAGATGTGCTCCTGCTGGCCCGGCATTTTGCTGAAAAGGCGTGCGCCGCCCTCGGAAAAACGCCCATCGACTGGTCGGATGATGCGCTTGACCTGCTGTCCAGCCATGACTTCCCCGGCAACGTTCGCGAGCTCAAATGTTTGATGGAACGCGCGGTATTACTGTGTGACGAGGGGACCATTCTGCCTCAGCACCTGTCTTTGTCGCGGGCACCCACTGACGTCGTAGTCGACACGACGCTGCGTCAGCGTCTGGAGCGGGTAGAGCGTGTTTTCCTGATCGACTGCCTGCACAAAAACCGCGGTAACCGAACCCGTACCGCCCGTGAACTGGGGGTGGCCAGGCGTACGCTGCTCTACCGCCTTGCGCGTTTGAACATTCCTTGTGGCGATGCCCGGGGCGAGTGCTGAATGGCCCGCCTGAAGATGCAGCGCGGTGTCGCCTGCCTGCTACTCCTTGAGAGATACCTGATGCCTGACTGTCCATGGCAAGCCGTGCTGCTTGCGTTGTGTTTGTTGAGTGGTTGCAACGCCAATTATGTTTTTGATGACGCTGAGTATCGTCCGTTGGGTGATCCCCAGGCGATCCATCGTGGCCAATGAGGGAGCCGCATGACATGCAATTAGTGTTTGAGGTGTGTCACAACGGGGGTACTGAACCATCCGCCACCAGGATTTTCGACGGCGTCGGCGGGGTGATTGGTCGCGGCGCCGGTTGTGACTGGGTCATTCCCGATCCCAGTCGACTGCTTTCAAGTCACCATGGCTTGATCAGCTTTCGCGAAGGGCAGTATTTCCTCACCGATATCAGCAGCAACGGTATCGTCCTTGTGGGCAGCGAGGAGCGGTTGCGCAAAGGGCAGGCACGCCTGATCAGTGATGGCGATTTATTTCAGCTGGGGCTGTTGAGCGTACGGGCGCGGTTGATCAAACGAACCACATCGCCTTCTTCGTCTTTTAGCGCCCCAACAGGCCTGATTCCCGAAGATGCTTACCTGGGGCTGGACCCGCTCGGCGTGCTGGATCTTGAACAAGCGCGCGCGGTGGACGTGGGTGAGCTGGAGGCCTTGGGCGAGCCGGTTGGTGTAGAAGGGCAATGGGTACACACGGAAGCGGTGGACCGGGAGCATCTGATCGTACCGACCTGGCAAAAGCCTGACCCTGAAGTGGCTGTCAGGAGTTCCGTCACGGAAATGGTCCAGGAAACCGAGGGGTTCTGGGTTCTATTCACAAAGGCTTTGGGGATCCGCTTGAGCGCCCTCGATGGGCCAGGACGTGAGGCGCTGGCCATCAAGACGGCAAGCCTGTTCAGGCACACGATGGATGAACTGACGCAGAGCATGCGGACTGTGGAGGAGCTGAAAATCGAACTGGGTCTGGAGGTGAACGAAACGCAGGTCAAAAACAGAAGCCCCTTGAAGGACTGTATGGATACCGACGCCACATTGGCTGCGTTGCTGGGGCCTGGCGAGTTGGGGCTGCTTCCCGCAGAGCTGGCGATCACGCAGGCCTATCGGACTATTCAGGTGCATCAGCTGTCCTTGCTCACTGCCTGTCGAACGGCCATGCGCAGTGGGCGCGAAGCGTTTGCGCCGACGCATCTGTTGCGTTGTTTCGAGCGTCGGACCAAACCTTTCCGGTGCTTTACCGACGGCGCGCGCTGGCGTGCTTACCAGCGTCATTATCAGCGGCTGATCGAGGAGGATCCGCTGAGTGAGCGCCAGTTGAGGGACGATTTCTCCAGGGCCTACCAGGAACAGTCACGCCTGGTTTCCACCCTGCATGCCGGGTACCCAGGATGATGTTCATGACTCGAATCGTCGTCCTGCCGGTACTGTTTTTCGGACTGCTGGCGGGATGCGCCAGGCTGTCGCCTTTTTCCACCATGACCAAGCTGGACATGACATTGAGCGCTCATGAACAGGTCAATCCCGACCTGCATGGCCGGCCTTCGCCCGTTGTCGTGCAGTTGTTCGAGCTGCGACATCCCGTTGCATTCGAACATGCCGATTTTTTCAGCCTTTATGAACGCGCCGAACAGACGTTGCCCAAGGATTGGGTGAGCAGTGAAGAACTGGAGTTGCGCCCCGGCGAGCAATTGTCACTCAAACTCGGGATTAAGCCGCACACGCGTTACCTGGGGGTATTGGCTGCCTACCGCGACCTGCCTCATGTGCAATGGCGGCTTGTGATCCCTCTGGCACCGCGCGAACGAACACGCGCCAGTCTGGTGCTGGACGATACCGGTGTACGTCATGCCAGTGCGCAGGCAAGCGAGGGGAGGGACTGATATGCAGCTTCATAAAGTCATTTGGCAGGAAGGCATGCTGCTAAGGCCGCAACACCTTCAGCACAACGATCGCTACTACCATCAGCAACTGAACCGCACCCGGTTGCTCGGCAGCGATACCTGGGGTTTTCTGGACCTTGAATTCGACCTGCAGTACCTCGATCTTGGCAAGATCGTGGTCATTCGAGCACGTGGCGTATTGCCGGACGGCAGCCTGTTCGAGTTGAACACCACCATGAACCCTCTGGTGCTGGAGGTCCCGAAGAACTCGGGTCGACAAGCCATCTACCTGGCATTGCCGCTGGCGACGGGCAACGTGATTGAAACCCGCGACTCGGAACAGGCGGAAATCCTTTCGCGTTACGTTGCCTGTGACGCGCAAGTCGGCGATTCGAATGCCGGTTCGGATTCACATTGCCAGATTCGCTGCGCACAGCCTGACCTGCGATTGCTGCTGGGTGAACAGCATGATGATCAGGCCTATGTGAGGCTTAAGGTCGCTCAGGTGTCGAGTTCGACCGGTGAAGGTGTGATCAGCCTGGAAGATGAGTTCGTTCCCACGTTTATCTACCTCCAGGACTCCAGGTATGTATCTGCCTGTCTCAAGGAGGTGATCAGCTTGATGGCGAACAGGGGAGATGCAATCGCTGAACGCCTGCGTGGCAATGGCACGACCGCCGGGACAGAAGTCGGCGATTTCCTGATGCTGCAACTGATCAACCGGACCGAACCGGTGCTGCGGCATTACCTGACCCAGCCACAGGTGCGACCAGAGGTGCTGTACCGGACGCTGCTTGCAATCCTGGGCGAGCTTTGCACATTCGCCAACGACAGCAAGCGGCCGCAGATGGCGGGGTGTTATCTGCACAGCGACCAAGGTTTGAGTTTTCGCGAACTGATGCATGCAATGCGTAGCGTACTGTCGATGGTCCTGGAGCAGCATGCCATTGAGTTGGTGCTGCAACCGCGTCAGTACGGTGTGATGGTCTGCCCGATCAGTGATCTCACACTTCTGGAGAGCGCGACCTTTATCCTGGCCGCCAGTGCCCAGTGTGAGTCCGAGGAGCTTCGCCAGCGCTTGCCGGCTCACTTGAAAATCGGCTCGGTGGAGCGCATTCGCGAGCTGGTCAACCTGCATCTGGCGGGGATCAAAGTCAAACCGCTGCCCGTGGCGCCGCGCCAGATACCTTTTCACGCCGGTAAAACCTACTTCTTGCTTGACCTCAGTGCCCATGACAGTGCGCAGCTGGCTCGGTCGGGAGGTTTTGCCTTCCACGTGAGTGGCGAATTCCCGGGGCTTGCGCTCGACTTCTGGGCCATCAGGAATTGAATGCCATGGAACTGCTGAGTGACTATCCGCAGGATGAAAAAACCATTCTGCTTGATCGCGAGGGGTATTGCCCCGAGCGCGCGTCGATGACGGACTTCCCGTCCCCGCCGCGGTTTGAACAGCTGGAAGACCGGATGATCTATACCGCCGGTTTACAAGGCGCGGAATATTTCAACATGGGCGTCAACCGGCTGCTGGCCAGCGCTTGGCCGTTGCTTTCGGAAGCGGCACAACTCAAAGGCAGTGCCGGGCGCGAAAGTCTGCAAACGCTCAACGAGCGACTGTCCGCCGCGATTTCCGGGTTTGAAGCCCGGGCCCTGCACGAAGGCGTGGAGAATGGGCAGGTGGTATCAGCGCGGTATGTGCTGTGCTGCGTGATCGATGAAAGCGTGGTGACCACCGCGTGGGGCAGTCACAGCGACTGGTCGACGATGAGTCTGTTGAGCCGTTTTCACCACGAGACCTTCGGAGGCGAGAAGTTTTTCCAGCTACTGGAGCGGTTGTCCCGTGACCCGATCAAGCATGTCGCGATGCTGGAGTTGATGTATCTGTGCCTGTCCATCGGTTTTGAAGGCAAGTATCGGGTCGTGGCACGAGGTTGGGAGCAGTTGGAAGGTATTCGCGATGCGCTGTACCGGCAGATCACGCACGTACGGGGAGATGCACCGGGCGTATTGACCCTGTCACCACGGCCCGCCCGTTTACCTCGTCGGGCATTGCGCAGGATCCCGGCCTCCTGGTTCGTGTTATCCGGCCTGGCCGCCAGCGTGATCCTGTATGCAGGGTTCGCATGGGTATTGGGCCAGGAGCGGGTTGCAGCGCTGCATTCTTTTCAGTTGTCGACGACGCACGAAAGTCGTTTGACCTTGTAACGCAGGGAGCAATGAATGAACGCATTCTTCAAGAGCGCGGGCGCCGTGCTGCGCAAGATTTGGGTATGGAGCTTGTTACTGGTGCTCTTGACCGCGCTGCTGGTGTGGTGTTTCGGCCCACTGCTGGCGGTGGATGACCATCGTTTCTGGCAGGGGGCGACGGCGCGCCTGTTGACCATCTGCGTGCTGTTTTTGTCATGGGGGGTGATGATGGTGATTGTCGCCGCACGGCAGGCCGCGCACCTCAAACGTCCCGACAATCAAGCGTACTACCAGCATCAAGGGTTGATTGAGGATGAGCGCAGGCAGGTGACAAGCCGTTTCAAGGATGCTTTGTGTACCTTGAAGGCCTCCGGCATTTTGCCGCCGGGCAACGCGTTGCCCTGGTACCTGCTGATCGGCCAGCAGGGCAGCGGCAAGTCGTGCTTGCTGGCCGCCAGTGGCCAGGGTTTGCCCTTGGCATCGAGCGAGCACAAAGGCAGCACCTCTCACGTCGATTGGCACTTCACCGAACAAGGCATTCTGGTTGAGGTGGCGGGGCGTTACCTGGCACAAAATGACCCGGCGGTGGACGGCTCAGGCTGGACGACATTACTGGGCCTGCTCAAGTCGCGACGCGTGGCCGTGCCGGTCAACGGGGTGGTGGTGACGCTGTCTGTGGACGTATTGCAGGACGGCAACGAGCACGATCTGGAGCGCCACGCACGGCACGTGCAAACCCGGCTGCAGGATATCCAGCAGACGTTGCGCGTCGACGTACCGGTCTATCTGGTATTGACCCACGCGGACCGGCTGCATGGCTTTGCCGAATTCTTCGAGGCCAGCCCGGGGGAAAGCGGGGAAGGGGTACTGGGCGAATGCCTGGACACCGGCACGCGTGGCATCGACAGGATGCCGGTGCGCCAGTCGTTCGAAGCGCTGCTGCGGCGCCTGGCTGCGGACCTTATACCTCGTCTGCATCAGGAACGGGATGTAGCGCGCCGCGGACGCATACTCGACTTTCCTCGGCAAGTCGCGCGCAGAGGAGACCGATTGTGTCAGTTTATCGAGTTGGCCTTTTCGCCTCATGGTGTTCGGCAGGTAAACAACCTGCGAGGTTTTTATCTGACCAGCGCGGGCCAAGAGCGGCGCCATTTTGTTCAGGGGGTGTTTAACCAGGTGATTCTCGCCGACGCTCACTTGGCGGGCCTGCGGGCGCCGGAGCGCAAACGTATGCGTCGACGACAGACGCTGATGGCCCTGGCGGTGTTCAGCACATTGGGTGCGCTGGGTGGCATGTGGTTGTACAGCTACTCGATCAATCACCAGCGTCTGGAGCAGCTGGCGCAATTGGGGGCGGTGACAGCATCCGTTTCGCAAGGCGCCGACGCTACGCGTTCGTTGTTGCCACTGCTGGACAGCCGCTTGGCGGCAACGCGGGTCTTTCCGGCTTCGGCCGATGTTCCAGTGATTGAGCGCATTGGTCTGTTCCAGGGTGACGAGAGCCGCCCGGTGCTGACGCGTGCTTATCACGACGTATTGCAACGGCAGCTGTTGTCGCAGGTGGCCGGCTTGCTGGAAGAGCAGGTGCGTCAAAGCCTTGGAGACCGCGAGCAGTTGTTGGACAACTTGCGCGCCTACCTGATGCTCAACCTGCGTGAACGTCGCGATAAATCATGGCTCGCAGAGCGAGTGGCCGGGCACTGGTCCGCGCGCTACGCCGCTGAGACTTCGGTGCAGCACCGTTTGAATGAGCATTTCGCGCGGTTGCTCGAGCAGCCGTTCATCACCCCATTGAATGATGAAGTGGTGGCTGAGGCCCGCCAGGCGTTGCGGGGTGAGTCGCTCGCCGACGTGGTCTATCGCAGCTTGCGTGAGCAATCGCGAAATCTGGAGAGCGTCCGCCTGACCGATGGCGTGGTGTTCGCCGATCTCGAGCAGCCTGTGCCCGGGTTCTACACCCGGCGGTATCTGCAGTTCTTCGAGAAGCAGGGACCCCGTTTGGTCAACGCGATTGCCCAGGATAATTGGGTGCTGGGAGAGAGCAGCGACCTCAGTGCCATGGATCTGCGGCGCTTGATGGGCGAGTTGGAACAGCGTTATTTCAGCGAGTACGCCACGGTCTGGAGCAACGCTCTCGCAGGTATCAGGTTGCAACCCAGCAACAGTATCCGGCAGGGTGCGGAACGGCTCGCGAGCCTGGCATCGGCTCAGTCGCCGCTGTTGCAAGTGCTGCTTCAGGTCCGGGAAAACACACGTCTGCTGCCAGGTACGGATCCGGTGGCACTCGCCGGCCGCCTGGCTGCGGAGTCGAAGCTCGGTCCGGTGGTTTCCAGCGTATTGACCGACCCCTTGCCGGTGCCTGGAGAGGGAGACGCCGCCCGCCGTGCCTTGCAGCGCCGATTTGAACCGTTGCATCAATTGCTGGATGAACAGCAGAACCCTGGAGGCGAGCTGACCCAGGTGCTGCGCCAGCTCGATACGTTGCAGATGCAGCTGGCCACCCTAACGCGGGACGGTACCCCCGAGCAGGCAGCGTTCCAGATGGTCAAGCGGCGGATGGAGGGACAACCCTCCGAGTTGGGCCAGTTGCGCGACGTCGCGGCACGGTTGCCGATGCCGCTCAAGGGGTGGTTCGAAGCTATTGCCGACGAGCAATGGAGCCAGTTGCTGGACGAGGCGTATCTGCATGTCAACCAGCACTATCAAGGGGAAGTGTATGGGCTTTACGCCAGGGCCATTCGGCAACGCTATCCGTTCAATGCCCACGCCAGCAGCGATGTTGCCCTGAGCGATTTTCAGGAGTTTTTCAAGCCTCACGGTGTGCTGGCGCGTTTTCACGAGACATACCTGCGGCCTTTTATCAGTACGGAGAACCTGCGCTATCGCCTGCGTAGTCTGGATGGGCGCAGCTTGCCGATTTCTCGGGGGGTGCTGGACCAGTTGAGCAAGGCGCAGGTTATCCGTCGCGGCTTTTTCAGCGAGGATCAGGGCGATTGGGCAGTTCGGTTCACGTTGGCACCCTACAGCCTGGATCAGGCAGTCAGTCGTGCGATTTTACGGGTGGGTGATCAGCAGTTGGAGTATCGCCACGGCCCTATCGTACCTATGGCATTCAACTGGCCAGACGAAGCGGATGGCGGCCGCAGCAGCCTGGTGCTGGAGCGCGGCGCGGAACGTCCTTTGGGTATCGAAAAAAACAGTGGTGCCTGGTCATTGTTTCGCTTTTTCGACTTGATGCAGAACGAGCCGGCGAGTGGTCGGAATGCGCAGCTGTTCAAAGCCGATCTTGCCGGACTGCGTGCCAACTACCTGTTGGTGAGCCAGCGCACGCCCAGCCCGTTCCAGATGGACACGTGGCGCACCTTCCGTTTGCCGGAGCAACTGTGAGTCGGTCCCCGCGCGCCTGGAGCAGCGCAGGTCGTACTCAGCGCGGCAGACTGCGCGCACGCAACGAGGATGCCTTTTTTGACGGCCCGCAACACGGTTGCTGGGCGGTGGCCGATGGCATGGGCGGGCATCTGGACGGTGATGTGGCCAGCCAGCGCGTGGTCGCCAGTCTGGCCGCGCTGCCGGAGCAGCCGAGCTTTGATCGACGTATCGAGGCGGTCTTGCATTGCCTGCAACGACTCAACAGTTGTCTGAGTCTTGACCGGGCTGACGGCACCACGGGCAGTACCGTGGTTGCCCTGCTGCTGGAAGGCGCGCGGGCAGCGTGCCTGTGGGCGGGGGACAGTCGTTGCTATCTGTGGCGGGAGCGATGTTTGTACCAGCTGTCCCGGGATCATTCCCTGGCGCGGCAACTGATGGAGCAGCAGCATTTGAGCCGGCAACAGGCTCAGGCCCACGCCAACGCCCGGGCCTTGACCCGTGCGGTCGGTGCGCATGCTTCGTTGAGGCTTGAGATTCTGGAACTCAGCACGCGGCCTGGCGATGTGTTCCTGTTGTGCAGCGATGGCCTGTACCAGGGATTGAGCCATGCCCAGTTGGGGGCGGCGCTGGAAAAGGGTGGACCGCAGCAGGTGCTGGAGCATCTGTTCAACAGGGTGTTACGGGGGGCCGCGCCTGATGACCTGACTGCAGTCGTCGTGCAGTCGTGAGCGCTACGTTGAAAGTGCCAGGCCTGCTTGGCGGACGTTATTGCCTTGAGCGGCTACTGGGCTCGGGCGGCATGGGGGAGGTCTATCGTGCCCGGGATCTGCTGCACGAACAGTTTGGCGAGCCCTGTTCCGAGGTCGCCCTGAAAGTCCTGAACGAGCGTCTTGCCCAAGCCCCCGATGGGCCGGTGTTGCTGTACAGCGAGTTCGCGCTCGCCCGAACGCTGCGCCATGACCACGTGGTGCGGATGTATGCCTTCGAGGTCGACACGGCCAGCCAATGTGCGTTTTTCACTATGGAGCTGATGCACGGTCTGACCCTGGAACAACGGCTGCGGGAATGCTCCGGCGGAATGCCTTGGGTCCAGTTGCAACCCCTGGCATTGCAACTGTTGGAGGCAGTGGCGTACATCCATCGACAAGGTGTGCTTCACGGCGATCTGAAACCGGCCAATGTCATGGCGGTAGCAGCGGGGCTGCGTTTGTTCGATTTCGGACTGGGCCACAGCCAGGCGCAGCACGCCGCCGGCTTGCCGGGCTTGAGCCGTAGCCGCTTTAACGCCTGGACGCCCTCGTATGCGGCGCCGGAGCTGTTGAACGATGGGGTGTTGTCCTCCGCCGCAGACCTGTATGGCGCGGCCTGTGTGCTCTACGACCTGGCGCTCGGCAAGCGGGGCGAGGGGGAGCGCTCGCTTCGACCTCGGCAGTGGCCCAGATACTGTTGGCCAGCACTACGGGCAGCGCTGAGTGCCGATCCGCACCGACGTTGCATCACGGTTGAGGAATTACGCGCCGTGATCAGCCGTCGTCGACAGTGCTGGGTTGGGCTCTAACCGGTAAAACCATGCAACTGGCAATAGTCGGTCCAGCTCAAGCCGGCCATCTGTGCCACTTCCTTGTGCACTTCCAGGCGTTGGGCCTCGAAGGCCTCGGATGAGTCGGTCGTCAGCTTGAGCGTCAATTCCCAGGCAAACAAGCCATGACGTTCAGCTTCGGCTTCGAACGCCTCATGCAGGCGTTCGGCGCGGTATTGCGCCAGCGTTTCACCCTTGGCCTGGGCCGCCAGCGGGTTGAGGCTGTCCAATTCTGCGGCCACATCAGGGTGTTCGATCAGGAAACGGTCCAGTGCCCGTTGATGGTTATCGCCAGGTTGTGACAAATGGGTTCTCCCGGGTTGAGTCGGCGTTTATTCGCCGTCATTGAAGCAGGTTAAGGGCGTGACCGGCATATCTCCTGTTTTGTCATGTCGCGGGGGGTGGTCGTCGCTGAAAAAACGCTTGAACGATGGCAAAAGGCTTTCGCTCCCGGTATCAGGAAGTGTAGCGTTGTCCGGTGTTTCCGGCCCTGCCTTTGAGGGGCATAAAGTGACAGGCGGAGGGACGGATCATGGCGCAAACGCTGTTCAAGCTGTTTTTTACCCAGCGACTGGCTGCCCTGGCCAGCACCGATTCGTTGCGCGCCATCCGCGAGGGGTTGTTATGGATCCTGCCGTGCCTGTTGGTGTCGGCAGGTTTTCTGATCCTGTCAGAGTGCGCGCGCGTGCTGGATTTCGACCCGCGTGTGGTGACCTTTCTGGCCGCGCTGCACAACCAGATCAGCTCGGTGATTCCGCTGCTGGTGGCGGCGTCCATCGGCTATATGCTGGCGATCCAGTACCGCTTGCCCCAACTGCCCGTGGCGTTCCTTTGCCTGGCACATGTGGTGGTGGCGACGTTCATCCTGCATGACTACCCCCGTGCATCGGCGACCTTTGTGCTGTTCATCGCGATTGCCTCGCCGCTGCTGAATGTACCCGCTATCGCCTGGCTGCACCGGTATCGCTGGACCCGGTTGGTCAACGAAGACCTGGTAGGACACAACCTCAAGGGCACCATCAATATGGTGGTGCCGGGGGCTCTGACGGCGTGTGCGCTGGTGGTGGTGCTGTCGCTGCTGTTGCAGATTCCCTATGTGGCGCAGCTTCAGGGGCCGCAGGTGCTGGATGGGTTGGAGTCGCCCTATGGCAGCGGACTGTTTGTCACCTTGATGAATTCGTTGTTGTGGTTTTTCGGGATCCACGGCGTGTATGCCATGCAGCCCTTGTTCGATGTGCTGGACCAGGCCGTGGTGTTCAATGCTGGGGCGGCAGCGGCGGGGGAGACGATCAAGTACAGCTTGAACAGCGGTTTGCTGGGCTGTTTTGCCTTTATCGGTGGTTCGGGTGGGGCGTTGTGCCTGCTGCTGGCGATCCTGCTGTTTTCCAAAAGCCAGTCCATGCGTCTGCTCGCGATCGCCAGCCTGCCGCTGTCGTTGTTCAACGTCAGTGAAGTGCTGCTGTTTGGCTTGCCGATCATCCTCAACCCGCGCCTGTTTGTGCCGTTTCTGCTGGTGCCGGCCTGCAATGCGATGTTGGCGCTGACGGTCGTGCATCTGGGCTGGGTGTCGCCGGCAGTGGTCAGCGTGCCCTTTACCGCGCCGGTGTTGTTCAACGCGTACCTCAGCACCCACGGGGACATGGCGGCGGTGGTGTTGCAAGTTGCCTTGCTGGGGTTGGGCACCTTGATTTACGCCCCTTATGTGCGGGCGATTCACCGTCAGGCGAGCGAAGGAGGCACGGTCTATCTCAAGTCCCTGGACATGACCTTTCGTGGCCTGGAAGAAAGAGGTCGGCTGCGCGAGCTTGACCCGATACTGGCTTCCCACAAGGTGCTGGCGCGCCAGGCCACTGAGTTAAGCCGCATCCAGCAGATCAGTGACTACGAGTTTTATCTGGAATTCCAGCCCCAGGTCTCCACGCGCACCGGGCTATGCACCGGATGCGAAGCCTTGATGCGTGCCCGAGACGCCCAGGGTACGGTGCATTCACCTTGGGAGTTTCTGCAATGGCTGGCCCAGGCGCGGTTAATGCCGGATGTGGACATGTGGGTCGCGTCCCAAGCGGTGCGTCAATATCAGAAATGGCAAAAACTCGGGTTTGCGTTGCCCATGACCATCAATATTTCCAGCGCAACGCTCACGGATGCCGCCTATGGCGAGCGGCTGGTGGAAATCCTCGCCCAGGCCCACGGGCAGGTCTCGGTGGAAATCACCGAAGATGCGCTGGTGGGCGACATTCAGGCCACGCGCCAGACCATTCGGAAACTGCAGGCCATTGGTGCCAAGGTGTATATCGATGACTTTGGCACCGGTTTTTCGGCCTTGAGTTACCTGCACCAGTTTCCGGTGGACTTTATCAAGATCGACCGCAGCTTCGTGGTTGCCCAGCACGATCCCAAAGGCGCCCAAGTGCTGACCGGCATGCTGCGTTTCTGCGAGGCACTGAACCTGGGGGTGGTGGTAGAGGGCGTAGAGACCGCCGAACAGTTGGCCTTCCTGAATACCGGCACCGAGTTGATTATCCAGGGCTGGTATTTCAGTAAGGCGCTGCCGGGCGACCAGTTGGAAAGCTTCGTTCGTGCCCGCGCTGATCTGGCTGCGGGTTAGGCTGATTCGTAGCTGCGCCGGGTCTGCTCGATTTCTTCGAGCAAGCGGTCGATACCCCTGAGGCGCAGCCGGTTATCGTGGTCCCAGGGATGAAAGCCCGGTTTGAAGTAGTGCAGCCAAGGCAGCAGCATGCGTGGGAAGACGCCCCGCGGTCCGTACAGAAACTTGAGCATCCGCCAGACGCCTTTGAGGAACCCCACCGACTTGCGGTCGGCAATCAACAGGCGTACATGAAAATCGAACACGACCAACCAGAAAAACACGCTGGTGGTGAGCATGGTCCCGGTGCGCAGCAGGTAGCGCCTGGGCCCGGGCGCGATCACACGGTTCCACACATCGAACGCCACCGCTTTGTGTTCGGTTTCTTCCAGAGCGTGCCAGTACCACATCTGCTGGTAGCCCTTGAGCGAATTGCCGAAGCGTGACGGGTCGCTCAGCAGAATCTCCGCAAGCATCGCCGTGTAGTGCTCAAGGGCGATGGTCACCGCGAGGTTGAAGGCCGGCGGCAGGTGTTTTTTCTGCAGGTCGAGGATGAACTTGAGGCGCCGGTCCAGCAAGTGGGCGGGCAGTCCGGCGGCCTGCAGCAAGCCGTTATAGGCCACATGTTCGCGGCTGTGCATGGCTTCCTGGCCGATAAAACCCTGGATCTGCTTTTTCAGTTCCGGCTCGTCGATATGGGCACGGTAGTGCCGCACGCTGTCCATGAAGAACAGTTCGCCCTGGGGAAATAACAACGACAGGGCGTTGAAAAAATGCGTGATGAACGGGCCTTGTTCGTGCCAGTCCTTGATGCGCTCGGCGGGCAGAGCAAAACGGATATCGCGGCGGATCGGCAACATGGTGCGTACTCCTGTTCAGAGACGGGTCTCGTCGTTGGTTTCAAACGCAGGCGTACGCGGTTTGGGCGCCATGCGCTTGCTGGCAAACACCACCAGGGCTTGATAAGCGGCGGGCATGCAGCGCGCCAGCAGGTCGAGGAACCACGCGTCACGACCGATCAGCACACGGCGCTTGTCTTTGCGCACGCCCCGCAGAATCACCCGGGCGGCCTGGTCGGCGTCGGTGATGAAGAGTTTCTCGAAATCGGCACGGGCCTGTTGTTCGCTGTGGATCAAAAAGCCGGTCATGTTGGCGTCGATGCGACTGCTGCGGCAGATATCGGTGCGGATGCCACCGGGATGCACGCAGGTGGCAGAGACACCACACCGTTGCAAGTCCAATTCCTGACGCAAGGACTCGGTAAAGCCGCGCACGGCGAATTTGGTGGCGTTGTAGCCACTCATGCCGGGTTGGGCGAACAGGCCGAACACGCTGGAAGTGTTGATCACATGGCCTTCGCCGCTGGCCTTGAGATACGGCAGGAATGCTTTGGTGCCGTAGACCACGCCCCAGAAATTGATGTCGACGATCCATTCCAGGTCGGCGTAGTCCACGCCTTCCACGGTGCTGGACAGCGCCACCCCGGCGTTATTGAAGACCAGGTTGATCTGGCCGTGTTCGGTGGCACAGCGCGCTGCCCAGTCTTCCACGGCCTGGCGGTTGGAAACATCCAGTACCTGGAGGGTGACAGTCACCGGCGACAAGGTGGAGGTCCGGATCAGGGCCAGTGTCTGTTCGAGCCCCTGGCTGTTCTTGTCCGCCAGTGCCAGGTGGCAACCCTCACGCGCCAATGCCAGGGCCAGTGCGCGACCCATGCCGGAGGCCGCGCCGGTAATGGCCGCGACGCGACCGTTGAATGACTTCATGACAGGCTGCCCTCGGGAGTGGAGTGGGATGACAGTGCTGGGCGAGAGGCCTGCGGCACCGGCGCCAGGCCGGTCACATAGTCCTTGAGGGCGAAGTGCCGGGTGGCCTGCTTGAAGCGCCAGGTCGAGCCGGGCCACAAAGTGGTGTTCTTGCCGGTGCGTGGGTCGAGGTACCAGCTCTGGCAACCACCGGTGTTCCAGATGGTGCGCTTGAGTTTGTCCTGCAGCTGTTGGTTATAGGTCTGTTCCACTGCCGGTTTGACGTCCACCGTCGCGATGCGGTGCCGCTGCATCTGTTGCAGGGCGTCGAGGATGTAAGTCACCTGGGCCTCGATCATTAAAATCATCGAGTTGTGCCCCAGACCCGTGTTCGGCCCGACGATCAGGAACAGGTTCGGGTAGCCCGGCACCGTGGTGCCCTTGTACGCGTGAGCGCCGTCGCGCCAGGTGTCCATCAGGTCGATCCCGTCACGGCCGATGATGCAGTCCCGGGGCAGAGGATCGGTGGCCTGGAAGCCAGTGCCGAAGATCAGGCAGTCGGCCGGGTGCTTGATGCCGTCGGCAGTGATCACGCCGTCCGCCTCGATGCGCAATACGCGCTCGGTCACCACCTCGACATTGCTGCGGGACAGCGCCGGGTAGTAGTCGTTGGAGATAAGTACCCGCTTGCAGCCGATGGTGTAGTCCGGCGTCAGGACTTTGCGCAGGGAAGGGCGGGACACCTGCTTGTGCAAGTGACGCAGGGCGATCTTCTGCACCATCTTCATCAGCCGGGGATGCAGGGCAAACCCCACCACGCGGCCTTCCAGTGCCCAATAGAAAGCACCCCGCACCAGTCTTTGCGTAAACGGCAAATGTTTGAAGGCCCAGCGCTCAAGGCGCGAAATCTTGCGGTCCGGCTTGGGCATGATCCATGGCGGGGTGCGCTGGAACAGGTCGAGGTGGGCCACTTGCGATGCAATCCGCGGCACAAACTGAATGGCACTGGCGCCGGTACCGATCACCGCGACGCGCTTGCCTTTGAGCGAGTAGTCGTGGTCCCACTGCTGTGAGTGAAAGCGCTTGCCCTTGAAGCTGTCCAGCCCGGGTATGGCCGGCAATGCGGGGCGCGACAGGCCGCCCATGCCCGACACCAGCACCCGTGCGCTGACCTGGCGCCCGTCGCTGAAAGCCAGTTGCCAGCGCTGCTGGTTTTCATCGAACACCGCGCGTTGCAGGCCCATGCCAAAGCGCAGGAACGGCGCAAGTTCGAAGCGTTGCGCACAGTCTTCCAGATAGGCACGGATCTCCGCCTGCGGCGCAAATTGCCGCGTCCAGTCCGGGTTGGGCGCAAAGGAAAACGAATACACGTGGGACTGCACGTCGCACGCGCAGCCTGGGTAGTGATTGTCACGCCAGGTGCCGCCGAGGGTATCGGCCTGCTCGGCGATGAAAAAGTCGGTGATCCCGGCTTCCTTGAGTTTGATCGCCATGCACAGGCCGGCGAAACCGGAACCGATGATAGCGATGTCGACCGCATCGTGGTGGGCATTCATAGGCTGTCCTTGATGGGCATCGGATGAGCTCCTGTTCTTGTTATGTCGTCTGGATAAAACACCATTGCAAAGAAAAATTGAATTAATTATTTTAAAAAAGATTTTAAATAATCTACCTGAAAATATCGCCTACGCTAGGACCTTGTTCCGCATATGCGACTTGTCCGACGGACGAGCACGGTATGCAGGGTCTGGGTCCAGGGTGTGGACGATGGCTGAGGTCCTGATCAATACCGGTCGGATCGCCAGCAGCAGGGAAGCAGAGGACCGAGCTATGGCTGTCGATTGGATTGTCGCTGCGGCTGTGTGTGTAGGGGCGAGCGGCGTGTTGTGGGGCTTCAGTGCGTGGATGACACGGCGCATTGAAACGGCGGTTCCGATCAATGGGCGCTTCGTCGAGGTCGGGGACGAGCGCTTTCATTATGTCGATGAGGGCAAAGGCCCACCGCTGGTGATGATTCACGGGCTGATGGGCAGCAATCGCAACCTGACCTACGCCTTGTCCGGGCAACTGCGTGAACACTTCCGAGTGATTACCCTCGACCGCCCGGGCTCCGGTTACTCCACCCGCCATACGGGCACCGCCACGGACCTGCCGGCCCAGGCGCGGCAGATCGCGGCCTTCATCAAGACGCTGGACCTGGACAAGCCTCTGGTGCTGGGGCATTCCCTGGGCGGTGCGATTGCCCTGGCATTGGCCCTCGACCATCCTCACGCCGTCTCGGGCCTGGTGCTGGTAGCGCCACTGACCCACCCCCAACCACGTTTGCCGCTGGTGTTCTGGTCACTGGCCGTGCGTCCGGCGTGGTTGCGGCGCTGGGTGTCGCGCACCCTGACGGTACCGATGGGGCTATTGACTCGACGTTCGGTGGTCAGGGGCGTGTTCGCGCCCGATCAGGCGCCCGAGGATTTCGCCACCCGTGGCGGCGGGCTGCTCGGCATGCGGCCGGATAACTACTATGCCGCCTCCACTGAGATCGCCCAAGTCAACGATCACCTGCCGGGCATGGTCAAGCGCTATGGGCAACTCACCCTGCCCATCGGCCTTGTCTACGGCGCCCGGGACGCGGTGCTGGACTTTCGCAAGCATGGTCAGGCCTTGGCCGACAAAGTGCCCGGCCTGAAGCTGCACCTGGTGGAGGGGCGCGGACATATGTTGCCGATCACCGCGACGGCGCGCGTTACGGAGGTGGTACGACAGGTGGCCAAGCGGGTGAGGCCAACGGAAAGCGCGGCAATTTTGCCGCTGTCGCTCGCAGTGACGAATAAATGATCTTCGTCCTCATTGCGGGCCTGGATGTCGCAAATGCCTGCACTAGAGACCTGACCAAACCGCCGAAAAAGAGACTGCTCGGTCACATCCGAAGGGGCTGGAAAAATTGGTTGACGACCTAACGATTCCGAGCTATTTGTTTAAAAAAATATTTCAATGTTTGTTTTGAAATGATTTTTGAAATGCCTAAGAGCGAATAAAAATGAAAAAAACGTCTTTTATCGCATGGTTGAATTCCCGGAGTGTCCAACGCTCCCTGAACCTGTTTTCTGCGCCCGCCCTGCCTGCCGTTCTCGTACGGAGGCTGCCATGAACCAGACGCTGACTGCACCGCGCGTCTGGACAGACGGCAAGCGTCACCTGTGGTGGCTGGGCATCATGCCTTTGGCAACACCCCTGCTTTCCGGCGCGCTCGCCATCACCACCGGCATCCAGCAATTGTGGTGGGTGGGTGTGCTGGTGATCTTTGGCCTGATCCCGCTGATCGACGGTCTGCTGGGCGAAGACGTCAGCAACCCGCCGGAGTCGGCCGTCAGCCACCTCGAATCTCAACGCTATTACCGCTGGATCGTGTACACCGGCGTGCTGTTCGTGATTTCGTCAGTGGTGATCACCGGCTGGCTGGCCGCTGACGGTATCGACTGGATCATCGGCGGGGGCCTGCTTCACGCCGTGAGCGGGCTTGAGGCTTCCAGTTGGCAGGCACAGGCCGCCAGTTACATCACGAGCCGCGTGCAACTGCATGGTGAGATCAGCTGGTTCACTTACCTGGGCATGGCCATGTCCACCGGTGCTGCCACCGGCATTGCCATCAACACGGCCCATGAACTGGGGCACAAGCCCAACCCGCTGGAAGTGTTCCTGGCCAAGGTCACATTGGCACCAACCTTCTATGGGCATTTCTACACCGAACACAACCGTGGCCATCATGTGCGTGTCGCCACTCCGGAAGACCCGGCCAGCTCACGCCTGGGTGAGAGTTTCTGGGCATTCCTGCCGCGCTCGGTGTGGTTCAGCGCACGTTCGGCCTGGAACCTGGAGCGCGAACGCCTGCGCAAACTCGGTCTGTCGGCCTGGCATTGGAAGAACGCCGTGCTCAGCGCCTGGCTCTACAGCGTGGTGTTGTGGGGCGCGATGATTGCCTGGTTGGGGATGGCGGTGGTTCCGTTCCTGATTATCCAGGGCATCTACGGCTTCTCGTTGCTGGAAGTAGTGAACTATGTGGAGCACTACGGGCTTAAGCGTCAGAAGTTGCCCAACGGTCGTTATGAGCGTTGTTCACCCCGGCATTCGTGGAACAGCAACCGGATCGTCACCAATATCTTTCTGTTCCAGTTGCAGCGGCATTCCGATCACCATGCCAACCCCACGCGCAGTTATCAGTCGTTGCGCCACTTTGATGAGTCACCGCAACTGCCATATGGTTATGCGAGCATGATTGTCTGGGCGTATGTGCCTTACTTGTGGCGACGACGCATGGATCACCGGGTACTTAATCATTATGCCGGGGATATCACACTCACCAATCTCCAGCCGTCACAACGATTGAAGTACCTGGAAAAGTACAGTAATAGCGCCACACCGTTTTGACGTAACTCGTTAGTTGGGCGAACGCGTGACACGTGTACCGCGCGGGTCTGTTCGCCCTGAGTTTACCGATGGCGTGGCTGGAAAGTTGTTTGACCCTACAACAATAACTTCAAGGGAAGGACGTACCTATTATGCAAAGCCCTGCCAAGTTCACTGTCCATGTCGTTTTGGCCGCCCTGGGCCTGATCGCCTATCACCAGGCCCAGGCTGCCCGTATCGAACCGGCCGGCAGCGCCTTTACGGCGCAAGGCCCGATCAGCTTCTCCAAAGGTGCGCTGATCAGCGCCGACTGCACCATCAAGGTGGCCGGCAAGGTGGCGGCCGATGGTTCGTCGGTCAATGTCGATAAAGTCGAGTTCGACGGCGGCCTCAAGTGCAGCCGTGTCGAAGCCACCAACTTGCCGTGGATTCTAGTCGCCAAAGATACCCGAAGCGGCTCCATGTCGAAGATCAGCGTGGATGTTCACGCCTTCGGCCTCGGCGGCAAGTGCGGTCCTTCAACGGCTGAGGGTACTTGGGATAACGCCACCGGAAAGTTGGAGGCCGCCAATGTGCCGATTGGCGAAGACTGCAAGATCAAGACGGTGTCGATCAAGATGCCGCCTAACTTCAAAGTTGTCGAATAAGACTCTCCGACGGTTGTAAGCGGTAATTGAATTGAGATTTGGCTGGAAAGGGAAGTTCTGCAGTTTCACCGTGACCTCTCGATCATGGCCATTACCCCTGGCGAAATGAATTCGCCATAACATGTGAGGAAAAACAATGAAAAGCTTGAAAGCCCTCGTTTGTGCAACTTCGTTCGCGCTGTGCTTCGGTGCCGTTTCGATGGCCAATGCAGCAACTATCGCACCGGCGGGTGCTGCATTCTCCACCGCCGGCTCGATCACTGTTACGTCGCCTGCTTCCCTGAATCTTCCGGTCACCTGCAACATCGTCTTTACCGGCACTGTTGCCGCCAACGGCTCCAGCGCGTCCATCACCGGCGCCACCGTCAGTGGTTCCAACTCGCTCTGCGCAGTGCCTGTCCTGCAAGGGCTGCCATGGACCCTCGCGGTCACCGGCGGTGGCCCGACTGCTTTCACCGGTACCGTTTCGGGCGTGAAATTCAAGATCCTGTCGGACTGCACCGCGACACCAGTGACCATCAATGTCGGCTTCAACAACAGCACCAATACCCTCAGCGTACCGAGCGCCCAGACCGTGGGCTCTTGCAAGATCACGGCTCTGACCGCAGTGCCAACCCCTGTCTTTACCGTTTCTCCATAAGCGTCATGCGCTTGACGTGGTGATCACACGTTGAAAGACGCCAGTGCCTCGCAAGAGGCACTGGTTGCGGTAGTCCAGGTCGGTGAAACCGATCGTGGAGGATAAAAACAATAACGGAGTGGAGCATGGATAATAAGAAACAGCAGGCACGCACTTTGTTGAGCCTCGCCGTTCTCGGCGGTCTCATCACTGTGGCTGGGCACGCACACGCTGGCGGTTTTGCTACACCGACTTTCGGTGCTCCAGGCTGGGGGCGCGCCTTCGGTGGGGGATCGTTGTTCCAGAACGACCCTTCCGCGGCGTATAACAACCCGGCGGCCATGGCCTTTATCGATCGCAATATTTCCCAGTTCACTGTCGATTACGCACGGATCGATATCAAGTACAAAGGCACAGCCAAAGACTATGCAGGTAACGCGCCTGCCGCTGTCGACCCCACGGATCTCAGTTCCACTCCGCGTACCGGAGATGGCGGTCAGGGTGGTTTTACCGCGTGGTTGCCAACCGGCTTTATGGTGATGCCGATCAATGATCGTTTCGCCTTCGGACTTAGCCAGGTGGTGCCATTGGGTGCGCGCACCACGTGGGATCAGGATTGGATTGGTCGTGACTTCGCCGTCGATACCCGCATTGAAACCGTCGGTGTGACCGGTTCGTTATCCTTCAAGGTCAATGACCAGTTCTCGGTGGGTGCCGGCGCAATTGTCCAGCACACCAAGGGCTTTGTAAGCCAGAACCTGGACCTGTATGCGGCAGCGGCGCTGTCACCCACCATCGGTATTCCGTTCCCCTCCGGCGTAGGCAGCTCGTTGATGCGTGTGAAGGTGGACAACACCTCCGTGGGCTGGTTTGCCGGCGTCGCCTGGAAACCCACAGAATTCGATACTCTGGGCTTGAACTACCACGCGAAAATCAAGAATAAGCTGGAGGGCAAGTACAGCATTTATGCGGACGAAGCGAACAAGGCACTGATCGACGGCGGCCTGCCTGCGTTGGCTTATCCGGGGCTTACCCTCAACTCCAACGGTGCCAATGCGACCACACAATTGGACGTTCCGGCCAATGCCTCCGTCGACTGGGTTCACCAGTTCAACGATCGCCTCACCTTGGGCGCCAGTGTGACCTGGACCCAATGGTCGTCATTCAAGTCGCTGACGTTGAAGTCCGACGGCGTGCAAATTGTGTCGATTCCCTATAACTACAAGGATGCCTGGATGGTGTCGCTGGGCGGCGATTACAAATTTACCGACGACTTTACCTTCCGCGCAGGTGTTGCCACCGACCAGACACCGACGCGCAACTCCACGCGTGACCCGCGTATTCCTGACGGGGACCGGATTTTTGCGTCGCTGGGGTTTGGCTACAACATCCGCGCCATCCCTGGCTTTAGTATTGACGGTGCCTATTCACGGCAGTTCGTCGAGAAAGCCAAGCTGCGCACTCACAACCAGGATCGTCTTGGCGGAGCAACCCTGGACGGCAAGGCAGACGCGAAGGGTGAGGTTGTCAGTCTTTCCGCGACGTACGCGTTCTGATCCCACTCAAACCTGTTTGGCGCCGTTTGGCGAGGGTCGCCGTAGCGACCCTTATCGATGTTTCACCTCACGGTTGAACCAGGCTGGCCTGCACAGCCATTTTTTTTTGCCCAAAGATTAAATAAAAATTTCAAAACAAAATTTGAATTCGGTTTTGCAAGTTTGTAGTGTGGCTTTACGTCGTCGGTCATTTCGACCGGACGAACCTGAGCCGTACCCTGAATCGAGTAGAGGTATCCCCATGGTTATCTGGTTATTGGCGGGTTTCGCAGCTGCGATTGCCCTGGCGTATCGACAAGCTGCGGCCACTGTTTGGCTGGGCGTTGGCCTGATCTGGTTGGCGGTGGGCTATCTGTTCAATGTGATCGCCACGCTTGGCATCACGGTTGCGGCGGTGCTGGTCATCGCACCGGCCTTGCTGCTGGCAATCAAACCCCTGCGCCGTGCGTTGTTGACGAGCAAGGCGCTGGGCCTGTTCCGCACCATCATGCCCGCGATGTCTGACACCGAACGGGCGGCCATCGAATCCGGCACGGTCTGGTGGGATGCCGAATTGTTCAGCGGCAAGCCCGACTGGCAACGGTTGTTGAGCGCGGCGCCGGCCAGCTTGAGTGCCGAGGAGCAAGCCTTCCTCGACAACGAAGTCGAAACCCTCTGCGACATGGCCAACGACTGGGAAACCACCCAGATCTGGCAGGACCTGTCCCCCGAAGGCTGGCAGTACACCAAGGACGCCGGCTTCCTCGGCATGATCATTCCCAAGCAATACGGTGGCAAAGGCTTCTCCCACTATGCCCATTCCCAAGTGGTGATGAAGCTGTCGACCCGTTGCTCGGCGGCGGCGATTTCGGTGATGGTGCCCAACTCCCTGGGCCCGGCCGAGTTGCTGTTGCACTACGGCACCGATGCCCAGCGCAATTACTACTTGCCGCGTCTGGCCCGCGGTGAAGACATCCCGTGTTTCGCCCTGACCAGCCCGTATGCCGGTTCCGATGCAGGCGCCATTCCCGACCTGGGCATCGTCTGCAAAGGCATCCATGAAGGCGAAGAAGTGCTCGGTTTCAAGGTGACCTGGGACAAGCGCTACATCACCCTCGGCCCGATTGCCACCGTGCTCGGCCTGGCGTTTCGCGCCGAAGACCCGGACGGCTTGCTCGGCGCCCCAGGTTCACTCGGCATTACGTGTGCGCTGATTCCAACCTCCCATCCGGGCGTCAACAGCGGCCGTCGCCACTGGCCGCTGAATGCGGTGTTCCAGAACGGCCCGACCACCGGCAAGGACGTGTTCATTCCGCTGGAGTGGGTGATTGGTGGTCGTGAGCAGGTCGGCAACGGCTGGCGCATGTTGATGGAATGCCTGGCGGCCGGTCGCGCAATTTCCCTGCCGTCGGCCAACGTTGGCCTGGGCAAGGTCGCCGTGCGCGGCACCACGGCCTACGCGGCGATGCGCAAGCAATTCGGCTTGCCCATCGGCAAATTCGAGGGCGTGCAAGCGCCGTTGGCGCGCATGGCCGGGCACTTGTACGCCTGTGATGCGGTGCGCAAAGTGTCGGTGGCGTCCCTGGATGCCGGCGAAAAACCGTCGGTGATCTCGGCCATCGCCAAATACCACGTCACCGAACGTGCACGGATCATCGTCAACGACGGCATGGACATCGTCGCCGGCAAGGGCATCTGCATGGGCCCGAACA
The DNA here is from genome assembly GCF_054071875.1 of Pseudomonas sp. SDO524_S393. Taxonomy (NCBI): domain Bacteria; kingdom Pseudomonadati; phylum Pseudomonadota; class Gammaproteobacteria; order Pseudomonadales; family Pseudomonadaceae; genus Pseudomonas; species Pseudomonas sp. SDO524_S393. Next base: position 55,382 of record NZ_JBSVVZ010000009.1, read on the forward strand.
ACTTCCTGGCCCGTGCCTACCAGCAAAGCCCCATCGCCATTACGGTGGAGGGGGCAAACATCATGACCCGCTGCCTGATCATCTTTGGCCAGGGCCTGATCCGTTGCCATCCCTATGTGTTCCGCGAAATGGAAGCGGCGCGCAACCCGGACCGACGCAAGGCGCTGGAAGCCTTCGACACTGCAATGTTCGGCCACGTGAGCTTTGTACTGGCCAATACCGTACGCGCTGTCGTGCATTCGCTGACCGGTGGGCGGCTGATTTCGGCTCCGGCCAAGACCGACCCGGCGCTGGCATCCTACTACCGCCAGGCCAATCGACTGTCGGTGGTGCTGGCGTTGATCTCGGATATTTCCATGGGCGTACTGGGCGGGGCCCTCAAGCGCAAGGAAAGTATCACCGGGCGGCTGGGGGATATTCTGTCGCAGCTGTACATCCTGTCCTGCGTACTCAAGCGTTTTGAAGATGATGGCCGGCCCCAGGCGGACCTGCCGTTGGTGCACTGGGCTGCACAGGATGCGTTGTTGCGCGCCCATGAAGCCTTGGCCGAAGTGCTGGATAACTACCCGTCGAAAGCCACCGCAAGCGTGCTGAAAGTGTTGACGTTCCCGCTCGGCATTCCCCTGCGTAAACCCTCCGACCATTTGCTGGCCCGGGTGGCGGACGTGGTGCAGACCCCGGGCGAGACCCGTGACCGCCTGCTGGCCAATTCCTACATACCGCGTCCGGAAATCGACAAGCTGGCTTACGGTGAATTGGGTTTCCGCCTGTTGCCCCAAGTGGAACTGATCGAGGCACGGCTCAAGGCCGCCGTGAAGCAGGGCGTGATCGAACCCATGCCGATTTCCGCTGCTGCGTTCACCGCCTGGCGTATCAAGGCGCGGGCGCTGGACCTGATCAGCGACGACGAAGACACCTTGCTGGGACGCTACGTGGAATACGCCGACCATGGCATCCAGGTCGACGACTTCCCGCAGGATTTCGGTTTGCTGGAGGCGTTGCAACAGCGCAAGCAGGCGTTGGAACCGGCGGTAAAACGTCGCAACAGCCAGAGCGAAAACGCCTCGGTCAATTAGGACAAGCACGGTCAATGTGAGCGCTGGCTTGCCTGCGATAGCGGTACACCTGACACCGCTGGCGCAGGCAGGTCAGCTCCCACAGGGAATCGGGTTTACACGGTCAGAATGTGTTGTGAGTGAATGTCTCTATGAGTGACAGCTACCTTTCTTTCGTCAATTCCCCCTGGGGTCGGCGCCTGGCCCAGGCCGTCGGCCTGCCGCAACCGCTACCGCTGCAACGCCATCGCAGCGGCCAGCACGGGTTGGTCAACCCGGTGATCATCGCCGGGGCAGGGCGCCTGATCGAGCCGGTGCAACAGGTGCTTGAAGCCACCGACACCGTGGCCGCCATCCCGGCGACCCCCAAGGCGCCGTCCACGGTCAAGGTGCAGGGCGCGGTGTTCGACGCCAGCGGCGTGACGGACTTGCAGCAACTCGATGAGCTCTACGTGTTCTTCCATGCGAACGCCAAGCGCATCGGCCACCATGGCCGTGTGGTGGTGCTCGGCACGGCGCCGGAGCATTGCAGGGATTTGCCCCAAGCCATCGCCCAGCGCGCCCTGGAAGGGCTGGTGCGCTCGCTGGCCAAGGAGCTGCGCCGGGCGATCACCGTGCAATTGATCTACGTGGCGCCGGGTGCCGAAGCGGCGCTGGACAGCAGCCTGCGCTTTTTTCTGTCGCGCCGTTCGGCCTACGTGTCCGGGCAAGTGGTGCGCCTGGAAAACACGGTGGACGGCAATAACACGATCAACTGGGATAAGCCCTTTGTCGGTCGCCGCGCCTTGGTGACCGGCGCCTCCCGTGGTATCGGGCTGGCCATCGCGCAGGTGTTGGCACGTGATGGTGCCCATGTGGTGTGTGTGGACGTGCCTCAGTCCCATGAGGCCCTGCAGCAGGCGGCCAGCAGTGTCGGCGGATCGGCATTGCCGCTGGACATCACCGCCACCGACGCGGCTTCGCTGTTGCAGGCCCATGTCAGTCAATACGGTGCATTCGATGTGGTGGTGCACAACGCCGGCATCACCCGCGACAAAACCATCGCCAAAATGACCGAAGCCGCGTGGCGCAGCGTACTGGCGGTGAACCTGGAGGCACCGCTGCAATTGAGCAGCGCGTTGCTGGACAGCCAGGGGCTGAACCCGGGAGGGCGGATTGTGTGCGTGTCGTCGATTTCCGGCATTGCCGGCAACCTGGGGCAGAGTAACTACGCCACCTCCAAAGCCGGGGTGATTGGCCTGGTACAAGGCCTGGCACCAAAGGCGGCTGCGCAGCAGGTGACGGTCAACGGGGTGGCGCCCGGGTTCATCGAGACCCAGATGACCGCGAAGATCCCGTTGATGATCCGCGAGGCGGGGCGACGCATGAATTCCTTGTCCCAGGGCGGTCAGCCCATCGATGTGGCCGAAACCATCGCCTGGCTGGCGCACCCGGCGTCCGGTGGGGTCAACGGCCAAGTCGTACGCGTCTGCGGCCAAAGCCTGTTGGGGGCCTGAGCCATGGACTACGTGACCCAGATCATCGACCCACCCCCGTCGCGCATGCGTTTGTTGATCGACGGTGCGCGCGCCCTGCGCAAGCCCAAACTCGACGGTGCGCCGTTGCTGCCCAGGGAGCGCCTGGTGCGCGCGGCGGTGGCGTTGTCGCCCAGCGACATTGCCGCCTATGGCCGCGCCTGCGGGTTCCGTCGCGAACAGGGCGTGCCACTGTCCTATCCCCATGTGCTGGCGTTCCCGCTGCACCTGATGCTGCTGACTCGACCGAGTTTTCCGTACCCGGCCAGCGGCATGGTGCACCTGGCCAATCGCATTCATCAGCACCGGCGCTTGCACGAGGGGCAGGCGTTGCGCCTTGAGGTGTATTGCGAGCGCTGGGTCGCCCATCCCAAGGGCCAGGCGTTAAGCATCGCCACCCGCGCCTACGGCGACGATGCCCTGGTGTGGGAAAGCGACAGCCTGTATTTGCGCCGTGACGTCAAGGCACCGGTCGGGGAGCCCTGGGGCGATGGGTTGCCGTTGCCGGAAGAGGGCTTGTTGCGCACCCAGCGCTGGACGCTGCCCGCCGACCTGGGCCGACGCTTTGCCAAGGTGTCGGGGGACTTCAACCCGATCCATACCTCGGTGATCGGCGCGAAGATCTTCGGCTTTCGCCGTGCCATCGCCCATGGCATGTGGACCCTGGGCCGCGCACTGGCCGCCCAGCAACCGCCCGGCGGACTGGACCAGGCCGAGGCCCATTGCGAGTTCAAACTGCCGATCTTCCTGCCCGGCCAGGTGGCGCTCTGGAGCCGCCCCGTGACGAGCCCGCGCCGTGAATTCGAAGTGCGCAATGTCGCCGGCGACAAGCCCCATATGCGCGGCCTCTTTATCTGGAATGAGACCTGTCGATGAGTGACTACAGCTTCAATCCGGCCCCGGTGCGTCGCGTCGCGATCATCGGCGGCAACCGCATCCCGTTTGCCCGCTCCAACACGGTGTACGCCCATGACAGCAACCAGGATTTGCTGGTGGCTGCGCTGCAAGGCCTGGTGGATCGCTACAACCTGCACGGCCAGCGCCTGGGGGAGTTTGCCGCCGGCGCGGTGATCAAGCATTCCCGGGACTTCAACCTCGCGCGTGAAGCCCTGCTGTCGACCACCTTGTCCCCCGACACACCCGCCTACGATGTCCAGCAAGCCTGCGGCACGGGTTTGGAAGCCGCGTTGCTGGTGGCCAATAAAATCGCCCTGGGCCAGATCGACGTGGGCGTTGCCGGCGGCGCCGACACTACCTCCGATGCGCCCATCGGCATCAACGAATCGTTGCGCCACACCTTGCTGGCGGCCAACCGTGCCAAGGGCATGGGGGCAAAACTGCGGGCCTTGTCGAAGGTGCGTCCATCGATGTTGTTCAAGCCGTTGCTGCCGCGCAATGGCGAGCCGCGCACGGGCCTGTCCATGGGCGAGCACTGTGAAGAAATGGCCAAGCGCTGGCAGATCAAGCGTTTGGCCCAGGATGAACTGACCCTCAGCAGCCATCAGCGGCTGGACGCGGCGTACCGGCGCGGTTTTTTCGACGACCTGATCAGCCCATATCGTGGCCTGGCCCGCGACAACAACCTGCGCGCGGACGCCAGCCTGGAGAAGCTCGCCGGCTTGTCTCCGGCCTACGATCGGCAGAACGGCACGCTCACCGCCGGCAACTCCACACCGCTGACCGATGGCGCCTCAGTGGTGTTGCTGGCCAGCGAGGAATGGGCCGCGGCCCACGGGTGGCCGGTGCTGGCTTACCTGCGCACCGGCGAAACGGCGGCGGTGAACTTCGTCGACGGCACCGAGGGCCTATTGATGGCCCCGGCCTATGCCGTGCCGCGCATGCTCGCGCGCGAGGGCTTGAGCTTTGCCGATTTCGATTTTTTCGAGATCCATGAAGCGTTCGCCGCCCAGGTGCTGTGCACGCTGAAAGCCTGGGAAGACGCCGATTATTGCCGCGAGCGTCTAGGCTTGGAAGCACCGCTGGGGCCCATTGACCGCAGCAAGATGAACGTCAACGGTGGCTCGCTGGGCTGCGGCCATCCGTTCGCCGCCACCGGCGGCCGGCAACTGGCGGCGCTGGCCAAGGCCATCCATGAGCGCGGCGGCGGGCGCGGCCTGATTTCCATTTGTGCGGCGGGAGGGCTGGGGATTACCGCCATCGTCGAAAAGTAGCGTCATCCAAAACAACAATAAGGAGACTGCCATGAACACTGTCAGCCTGGAACAAACCGAACGGATCTGGTTGAACGCTTACTTGCCCGGCGTGCCGGCGGACATCGAAGCCGGTATCGAGGACTACCCATCGTTGCGCGAAGTGTTTCTGGAACACTTGGAGCGTTATCGCGAGCGAGTTGCCTACGTCAGCATCGGCACCGAAATGACCTATGCCGATTGGCAGGCCCAGGGCGTCGCCTTCGCCGCCTGGCTGCAAGGGCAGGGTGTGAAGAAGGGCGACCGTGTGGCGCTGATGATGCCCAATTGCTTGCAGTATCCCATCTGCCTGCTGGGCACCACCCTGGCCGGGGCGGTGGTGGTCAACGTCAACCCGCTGTACACCGCCCACGAGCTCAAGCACTTGCTCAAGGACAGCGAAGCCGAAACCGTGGTGATCTTCGAGAACTTCGCCCACACCCTGGAAAAAATCATCGCCGGCAGCAGCGTCAAGCGTGTCGTGGTGGCGGCCATCGGCGACCTGCTCGGTACGTTCAAGGGCGCGGCGATGAACTTCATCCTGCGGCGCGTGCAAAAACAGGTGCCCGACTTCAACCTGCGCGGCGCGCTGCGCTTCAATCAGGTACTGAAGCAGGGGCGCGCGCTCAATCACTTCCCGGTGGCCATGGCGCTCGATGACCTGGCTTTTTTGCAATACACCGGCGGTACCACCGGCGATGCCAAGGGGGTGATGCTCAGCCACCGCAATATCATCGCCAACCTGTTGCAGGCCAAGGCCTGGGTCGGTGATCAGCTGGACCAGAACCAGCAGGAAACCAACGTCACGCTGCTGCCGCTGTATCACATTTTTTCGCTCACGGTGAACTGCCTGATGTTCATGTGCCTGGGTGGGCGCAACATCCTGATCGCCAACCCGCGGGACGTGAAGCGTGTGCAGATGATCCTGCGCAAGGAGCGTTTCAATGGGATTGCCGGGGTTAACACGCTGTTCAATGGGTTGCTGGAAAACAAGGAGTTCTGTGCGCGGGACTTTTCTGACCTGCGCATGGTGATCGCCGGCGGCATGGCCACGCATACGTCGGTGGCGCAGCGCTGGAAGGAGGTCACCGGGCTGCCGATCATCGAAGGCTACGGCCTGACCGAATGCTCGCCGGTGGTGAGCATCAGCCCTATCGATATTGCACGCATGCGGGAGATGGAGTTCACCGGCAGCATCGGCGTGCCGTTGCCATCCACCTGGGTACGCTTTTTACGCGAAGACGGTGAGCTGGCGGAGGTGGGCGAACAAGGCGAGTTGCAGGTACGCGGCCCGCAGGTGATGCAAGGGTATTGGAAGCGATCCAAGGAAACCGCCGAAGTGCTGGATGCCGAAGGCTGGTTGTCCACGGGCGATATCGGGGTGATGGACGAACGTGGATACATTCGCCTGGTGGACCGCAAAAAAGACATGATCCTGGTCTCGGGTTTCAACGTGTACCCCAACGAGATCGAGGATGTGGTGGCGCTGCACCCGGGGGTTGGTGAAGTGGCAGCCATTGGCGTGGAGGACAGCATCACCGGGGAAAAGGTGAAGATTATCGTGGTACGCAAGGACCCGAACCTGACCCAGGAACAAATCCTCGCCCACTGCCGTGAATACCTGACGGGTTACAAAGTGCCCAAGTACGTGGAGTTCCGCACTACCGAGCTGCCCAAGACCACTGTGGGCAAGGTTCTGCGCCGCGCCTTGCGCTGATTTCAAGATGCAGGTAATCCAATTGTGGGAGCGAGCAAGCCCGCTCCCACATTTTAGATCGTGCCCACGCTGACCCAGCGTTCTTCCTTCGCCGCAACGCGAATCGCCGTCGCCAGCCGCTCCACAGCCCACGCTGTCTCAAAGTCGGTGCCATCGGCCCCTTGCCCGGCCAGGGCCATGATCAGTTCCTGCACTTCCAGCGTCTTCAATTCGTTGTAACCCAATTGATGCCCCGCCGCCGGGCTGAACGCGGCGTAACCGGGCAAGGCAGGGCCCGCGAGCAGGCGCTGGAAGCCGTCCTGGCCGACGCGACACAGGCGCAGTTCATTCAGGCGCTCCTGATCGAACGCCAACGTGCCTTGCGTCCCGCTGATCTCGAAACTCAGGTGATTCTTGTAGCCGTGCTTGAGCCAGCTGCTGCTGACCGTGCCGCGTGCGCCATTGGCAAAGCGCAGCAGGGCGTGAACCTGGTCGTCCACCGCGATGGCTTTATGTTCGGCGCTGCCTTTTACGGCTGGGCGCCGGGCGTGCACGGTCTGGGTGTCGGCGCATACGCTGAGCACATCGCCCACCAGGTAACGCGCCATCGACAGCAAATGGCTGCCCAGGTCTGCCAGGGCGCCGCCGGCATGTTCCACTTCACAACGCCATGACCATGGGGAGTCCGGGTCACCCATGAAGTCTTCGCTGAATTCGCCCTGGAAACTGATGATCTCGCCCAGCTCGCCATTGGCAATCATCTGCCGGGCCAAGGTGATCATCGGGTTGTGCTGATAGTTGTAGCCCACCCGCGTCACTACTCCGGCGGCACTCGCCGCGCGGCGCATGGCGTCGGCCTGTTCCAGGCTGACCGCCAAGGGCTTTTCGCAATACACCGCCTTGCCTGCCGCGATGGCCGCCATGGCCATGGGGTAATGCAAGTGATTGGGGGTCGTGATGGCCACGACATCGACCTTGGGGTCGTCGATCAGGGCCTGCCAGTCGCCATGGGCCTGGGCAAACCCCCAGGCGCTGGCGCAGCGCACGGCGCGCTCGGTGTCGGCATCGGCCAGGGCGGCCAGCTTGAGGTTTACCGGCAATTCAAACACTGCCCGGGCATTGTTGAACGCCAGGGCATGGGCACGGCCCATGAAGCCTGTGCCGATCAGGCCGATTCCGAGTTCGCGCATACGCCTACGTCCTTTGGATTATTGTTTTCAGGAAGGCTATTAATGGAATAAAAATTCTCAAAACTCAATAGATGGAATTAAAATTCATAGCGAGGTCGGCAATCAGTCTGGCGAATGCGGCTATATTCAGCCGACGCGCAAACGCCCGTCAGTTAACAAAAGATAACGTAGCGCCGATTGTCAGACGATTCGAAAGCCCGATAGGATGGCCCCTGCTGACCCTGGGCGCTCTAGATTGCAGGTTTCAGAGCCCCGGAAGGCGAGACGACCTAACAATAATAAATGGGAGAAAGGTCTATGAGTGAGCCTGTCATGGGTTGGGTTGTTTGCCGCCCACGCGCCGCACGCAAGCTTGCGTTGCTGGCCACAGCGCTCTCGCTGTTTGCAGGTGTTGCAGGGTCCATACCCGCGCAGGCCGCCAGCGATACCCCTGCAACACCCGTGTTCGCGATTGAATCCCCCAAGGCCGCCAAGGGCCTGATGATCGATGTGGTCCACGCCGGCAAGCGCCTGGTGGCGGTCGGTGATCGCGGGCACATCCTCTATTCCGACGACCAGGGCAGCACCTGGACCCAGGCCAAAGTGCCCACCCGTCAGTTGCTCACGGCGGTGTTTTTTGTCGATGACAAACAAGGCTGGGCGGTGGGCCACGATGCACAGATCCTCGCCAGTTCCGACGGCGGTGCCACCTGGACCCAGCAATTTCAAGACCTCAAGCGCGAAGCGCCGTTGCTCGATATCTGGTTCAAGGACGCCGAACACGGCCTGGCCGTGGGCGCCTACGGTGCGCTGATCGAAACCACCGACGGCGGCAAGACCTGGGACGACGTCAGCGACCGCCTCGACAATGAAGACCAGTTCCACCTCAATGCCATCGCCGCTATCAAGGACGCCGGCCTGTTCATCGTCGGCGAGCAGGGCAGCATGTTCCGTTCCAGCGATGACGGCCAGACCTGGGAAAAACTCGAAGGCCCCTACGAGGGCTCGCTGTTTGGCGTGATCGGCACCGCGCAACCGCAAACCCTGCTGGCCTACGGTTTGCGCGGCAACCTGTACCGTTCCACGGATTTTGGCAGCACCTGGGAGCCCGTCGAATTGAACGCCGCGCGGGGAGCGCTGGAGTTCGGCCTGTCGGGCGCGACCTTGCTGGAAGACGGCTCGATTGTCGTCGTTGGCAACGGCGGCAGCGTGGTGGTCAGCCACGATGACGGGGTGACGTTCAGCGTGTTCAACCGCCCGGATCGCATTTCGTTGTCATCAGTGACGGCGGCGGGCAACGGGAACCTGATTCTGGCCGGGCAGGGCGGTGTTCGTGTCGCTACGCCCACCGGCGCTGAACCTACAAAACAATAAGAAGGCGGGGAAAGAATGAGCACTCATCACAACGATAAAGCGACCTTTCTTGAGCGCCTGATCTTCAACAACCGTCCGGCAGTGATCGTCATCTGCCTGCTGGTGAGTATTTTCCTGTTCTGGCAGGCGACCTTGATTCGCCCGTCCACCAGTTTCGAAAAGATGATCCCCCTCAAGCATCCCTTCATCGAGAAGATGATGGAGCACCGCAACGACCTGGCGAACCTGGGCAACACGGTGCGCATCTCGGTGGAAGCCAAGGACGGTGACATCTTCACGAAGGAATACATGGAGACCCTGCGTCAGATCAACGACGAGGTGTTCTACATTTCCGGCGTCGATCGCTCCGGCCTCAAGTCGCTGTGGAGCCCCAGCGTGCGCTGGACCGAAGTGACCGAAGAAGGCTTCGCCGGCGGCGAAGTGATCCCGCAGAGCTATAACGGTTCGCCGCAAAGCCTCGATCAACTGCGCAACAACGTGCTCAAGTCGGGGCAGGTCGGACGCCTGGTGGCCAACGACTTCAAATCGAGCATTGTCGACATTCCGCTGCTGGAGTCGTACCCGGACCCACAGGACCAGGGCAAATTGCTGGCCCTGGACTATCAGAAGTTTTCCCATGAGCTGGAAGACAAGATCCGCACCAAGTTCCAGGAGCAGAACCCCAACGTGCAGATCCATATCGTCGGGTTCGCCAAGAAGGTCGGTGACCTGATCGACGGCCTGATCATGGTGGTGCTGTTCTTCGGCGTCGCGTTCGTCATCACCCTGGTGCTGTTGTACTGGTTCACCTGGTGCATCCGCAGCACCATCGCCGTGCTGATCACCACGCTGGTGGCGGTGGTCTGGCAACTGGGTTTGATGCACGCCGCCGGTTTTGGCCTGGATCCCTACTCGATGCTGGTGCCGTTCCTGATCTTCGCCATCGGCATTTCCCACGGTGTGCAGAAGATCAATGGTATCGCCTTGCAGTCCAGCGACGCCGACAACGCCCTGACCGCTGCGCGCCGCACCTTCCGCCAACTGTTCCTGCCGGGCATGATCGCGATCCTGGCCGACGCGGTGGGCTTCATTACGCTGCTGATCATCGACATCGGTGTGATCCGCGAACTGGCCATCGGCGCCTCCATCGGCGTGGCGGTGATCGTGTTCACTAACCTGATCCTGCTACCCGTGGCGATTTCCTACGTGGGCATCAGCAAACGCGCCATCGAGCGCAGTAAAAAGGATGCGCACCGCGAACATGGTTTCTGGCGCCTGTTGTCGAAATTCGCCAGCCCGAAAGTCGCGCCGGTCTCGATCTTCCTGGCGTTGGTCGCCTTTGGTGGTGGCCTCTGGTACAGCCAGAACCTGAAGATCGGCGACCTCGATCAGGGCGCGCCGGAGTTGCGCCCGGACTCGCGCTACAACAAGGACAACAACTTCATCATCAGCAACTACTCCACCAGTTCCGACGTGCTGGTGGTGATGGTCAAGACCAAGGCCGAAGGCTGCTCGCGCTATGAAGCCATGGCGCCCATCGACCAGCTGATGTGGAAGATGCAGAACACCGAGGGCGTGCAGTCGGCCATCTCGCTGGTGACCGTGTCCAAGCAGATGATCAAGGGGATGAACGAGGGCAACCTGAAATGGGAAACCCTGTCGCGCAACCCCGACGTGTTGAACAACTCCATCGCCCGTGCCGATGGCCTGTACAACAACAATTGCTCCCTGGCGCCGGTGCTGGTGTTCCTCAACGACCACAAGGCCGAAACCCTCGACCGCGCCGTGCATGCGGTGCAGGATTTTGCCAAGGAAAACAATCGCGACGGCCTGGAGTTCATCCTGGCGGCAGGTAACGCCGGCATCGAAGCCGCCACCAACGAGGTGATCAAGGAGTCGGAGCTGACCATCCTGATCCTGGTGTACCTATGCGTGGCGACCATGTGCATGATCACCTTCCGCTCCTGGGCGGCAACCCTGTGCATCGTGCTGCCGCTGGTGCTGACCTCGGTGCTGGGCAACGCGCTGATGGCGTTCATGGGCATCGGCGTCAAGGTCGCGACCCTGCCGGTGGTGGCGCTGGGCGTGGGGATTGGCGTGGACTACGGCATCTATATCTACAGCCGTCTGGAAAGTTTCCTGCGTGCCGGCCTGCCGTTGCAGGAAGCGTACTACCAGACGCTCAAGTCCACCGGCAAAGCCGTACTGTTCACCGGGCTGTGCCTGGCGATTGGTGTGTGCACCTGGATCTTCTCGGCGATCAAGTTCCAGGCCGACATGGGCCTGATGCTGACCTTCATGTTGCTGTGGAACATGTTCGGTGCGCTGTGGCTGCTGCCAGCACTGGCGCGGTTTCTGATCAAACCGGAGAAACTGGCCGGGCAGAAAGGCAACTCACTCTTCGCACATTGAGGTTCATGGCTCATTGCTGCGAGGCACGGCGGGGGATTTGACCTATCATGTGTCTTTTCCCCCGCAGTGACTCCCCACCATGACCGACACGCAACCCAACCTGAGCACCGCCCTGAACGACAGCGACATGCTGATCATCGACGGGCTGCACGCCTTCGACTTCAAGTTCGACAAGCATTTGCAGATCGAAAGCATGGATGGCCGGGAACTCAAGCGTTGGACGTTCAGTCCAGAACAACTCAATGCCGCCACCTTTGACGACAGCTTGCAGAGCTGGCTGCTGAGCAACGACGACGGTGAACACCGTCTGGTCTGCCTCAGTGCGTTCAAGGGCGACAACAACAATGAAGAGGACGATGCGGATGATGATGCGTAAATTCTGGCCGCTGCTGATGGCCGGCAGTGTTGGTGCGATGTCGGTGCAGGCCGCGCCGGCTGACACGTTTGAACTGTTGGTGGGCAGCTACACCGCCGGCACCAGCGAAGGCATTTATCGCTTGCAGTTCGACAGCCGCACCGGGCAATTCACCGGCAAGCCGGTGCTGGCGGCCAAGGCGGCCAATCCCTCGTGGCTGACCGTGTCGAAGGATGGCAAGCGCCTGTTCGTGGTCAATGAAAACGGTCCGGGCCAGAAAGACCCGGTAGGGCGCGTCAGCAGCTACCGCATCGACCCGCAGAACCATCAGTTGACCCTGATCAACCAGGTCCAGAGCCTGGGCAACGAGCCGACCCATTCCAGCGTGGCCGCCGATGGCCGCTACCTGTTCGTCGCCAACTATTCGGTACTGGAAGACCCGGGCGGCAGCCTGGCCATCCTGCCGCTGGATGCCGAAGGCAAGCTGTCGGCACCGGTGCAGTTGAGCGGGCACCCGGCCAGCCGCGTGAACCCTGAGCGCCAGGCGTCCAACCACGTGCATTCGGTGGTGTCATCGCCGGACGGCCAGTATGTGTTTGTGCAGGACCTGGGCGCGGACAAAATCTTTGCCTACCGCTATGACCCCAAGGCCAACCCCGAACGGCCTTTGACGGCGGCCAACCCGGCTTCGGTGCAGTTGCCCCCGGGCAGCGGCCCGCGTCATTTGCTGTTCAGCGCCGACGGCAAGCACGCCTGGCTGGCCACGGAGATGAGCGCGCAGATCGCGGTATTCGACTACAAGGACGGCCAGCTCAGCCAGACCCAACTCGTGGACTTCGCCGCCGGGCAACCGGTGTCGGACAAGGCCGGGGCAGCGCTGCATGCCTCCAGCGATGGCAAATTCCTGTACGTGAGCAACCGCGGCACCGCTAACCAGTTGCTGGTGTTCAGCATCGATCCGGCGACCGCGCACCTCAAGGAGCTGCAACGACGTTCCGTCGAAGGTGACCATCCGAGGGAGTTCAGCCTCGACCCCAGCGGCAAGTTCCTGCTGATCGCCAACCAGAAAAGCAATGAAATCGTGGTGGTCGAGCGCGACCCCAAGACCGGTCTGTTAGGCAAAACCGTACAGAAATTGGCGATCGATGCCCCCAGCGACCTCAAGTTCCTGGTGCGTCACTAAGCCACAGGCCCCGGATGACGGGGCCTGAACCTTTCTATTAATTCTATTAATAGCGGCTACTGTTTCAAAGCATTTCTAAGGCTTAGCCCTCGGGCGTAAGTTTGGTTCCAAGGCCTCACCGGCCACTCAACCAAACGAACACAAGGGTTACCGACATGAACTTGAACCTCTTCTCCATCATCGCCGCTTCCGCTGTTTCCGCCACTGTTGCGCTGCCAGCTTCCGCCAGCGTGGAAGTCACCGGCAAAAAATCCAGCACCAGTGCCTACACCCAGAAATACCTGCAACAGAGCGCCAACTTCTACGCAGCCCTGGATCACAAGACTCAGCAGTGAGCTAAAGAACACTGAATCATGTAGGAGCTGGCTTGTCAGGGTTTAGCCATTACCGCCATGAACAATGGCGACTCCAGAAACCGCTCAAGCCATGCCTGTAACCGTTTATACGAAGTCCCGGCAAACCACACTCGATCCACATGGGCATACTGACGCACGAAGGGCGCCAGTGCAGCATCCGCCAGGGTCAGGTGGTTGGCCACCAGGTAATCTCGCTCTGCCAGCAATCCTTCCAGCTTCTGCAAGAACACCTCACCCTCGGCCCGATAGTGTTCCATCGGCTGCTCGGGGTAGCGTTCGGCGTACTTGTATCGATTCAAGTGATACTTGAACCCGTTGTCGTTCTCTTCGATCAGCGCGAGCACTGCCGGATCGCCCTGTAGCAACCAATCATCCGGGTCATGCTGCGCCAAGGCCCACTGCATGATCTCCAGACTTTCTTCAATCACTTGCCCGTCAACGCTCAATACCGGCACCGTGCCCTTGGGCGACAGTGCAAGCATCTCGGCCGGCTTGGCCTTGAGGCTGACTTCGACAATGCGCACCGCAACGCCTGAATAACGCAAGGCCAGGCGGGCACGCATCGCATAGGGGCAGCGTCGGAACGAATACAGCAGCGCTTCGCTCACTTGACCTCCAGGGTACTCAAGCCGTTGCCTTGGCGCTTGACCTGGATCTGCACAGGGATGCGCTCGTGCATTTCCTGCACATGGGAAATCACCGCCACTTTGCGGCCCTGGGCCTGCAGGCCATCGAGAGCGTCCATCGCCAACTGCAGCGATTCGGGGTCGAGGCTGCCAAAGCCCTCGTCGATAAACAGCGATTCGATCTTCAAGGTACTGGACGCCATCGACGCCAGGCCCAATGCCAGCGCCAGCGACACCAGGAAAGTTTCGCCGCCCGACAGCGAATGCACCGAGCGCAGTTCATCGCCCATTTCCGTGTCCAGCACCAGCAGGCCAAGCAGGCTGCCGCCGCGCTTGAGACGGTAACGGCGCACCAGTTGGCGCAACTGCACGTTGGCGTGGTGCACCAGCAAATCGAGGTTGTAGGCCTGGGCGATCTTGCGGAAGGTGTCGCCGCTGGATGAGCCGATCAGCGCGCTCAGGCGTGCCCAGCGTTGATGTTCGCCGTGGGCCTTGGCAATCCTTTCGGTCAGCGCGTTGTTGGCGTCCTGACGGCGCTGGTCTTCGGATTGGCGAGCACGCCATTCGATGATCTGTTTCTCACTGTCGGCCAACTGTTGGTTGAGCGTTTCGAGGGCACTGTCCAGTTGGTCGGCCTGCGGCCCGCCATTGTGTTGAGCCTGATGCTCGGCCAGGCGTTGCTCGCGCTCTTGCAACAGGACCCTGGCTTGCTCGACGGCCTTTTCGCTGCCCTGCAAATGCTGACGCAGTTCGTTGACCTGGGTGTCGCTGAACGCCAGCAAACGGTCGAGCCCTTCGCTGTCCAGTTCGGGGTGCCGGGCGCGCCATTCGTTGATCCGCATGTCGAGGCTCTGTTGCTCGTCGTGCAAGGTCTGTTGGCGTTCCTGCTGGGCCTTGAGGTCGGCGACAAGCTGGATCAGGGTGCTGCGAATGTCCTGCACCTGCTGATTGGCGTCGGTTTCAGCCTGGCGTGAGTGCGCCACGGCGGCGTCGAGTTGCTGTTGCCAATGCTCGGCGCTGCTGTATTGGCCGAGCAGGGCTCCCAGTCTTTCCTGAACCGTATGTTGCTGCGCTGCCGTTTCGGTGACCGCGTGCTGCGCGGCTTCCCATTGTTGCTGGCGATGTTGTTGATTGGCCTGTTCCTTATCGAGGGCCTGCTGGCGCTGTTGCTGCTCTTCCAGTTCTTCGCGTTGGCGGTCCAGCTGTTCGACGCGCTGGCTGACCTGCTGATCAAGCTGCATGAAGGTGCTGGCCGGGTCATTGCGCAAACCGTCCAGTATGTCGGCGGGCAACAGGCTGGCGAAGCTGCCGAGTTCTTCTTCAAGACGCTTGCGGTCGGCCGCCAGCTCGCGTTGCTGGTCAGTCAGCAACTGACGTGCCTGCTGGCTCTCTTCCTGTACGGCTTGCAGTTGTTGCTGCAAGCGCCCGGCGTTCTTTTGCAGGTTGAGCAGGGCGCTCTGGCGTTGTTCGTCCTGGGTGATGCTTTGGGTGAGTTGGCTGAGTTGCTGTGCCAGCCAGGCGCTGCGTTGGACCGTGTCCTGGTTGAGCAGCGAGGTGCCGAGCGCGTGAGCTTGCAAGTTAGTCGTGCAAGTTGCCTGTAACGTAGCAAGATCTTCTTGCTGACTCAGGAAACCCTTTATCTGCCCGTTGATCCCACCCAGCTCGCCACGTAGCTCGATCAGTGTTTGATTGAGCGTATCGACGACATCTTGTGCAGTTTTTTGCTCATTCTCATCATGGCGCCCGAAGCTTTGCAGCAACGCTTCCGGTTGGTGATAAGGGTGTTCGTGACTCCCGCATACCGGGCAAGGATGATCGTCCTGAAGTGTTGCCCGCAGCTCTTCAACGCTTTCGCTACGTGCTGCACGTTGCCGTTCCAACAGTTGTTTGGTGACGGTCAACGTATGTTCGGCAGTCGTCAATTCAAGCTTTGCCTGCTTGCCCGATTGAATCAGACTTTCGCGTTGTTGATGGGCCTCTGCGAGTTTTTGAGTCAGTACGCCAGCTTGCTGGTCCAGCTGTACCTGGCTATCCCACAGACGCGTCAGTTCTTCGAACGCGCGGTGCTGTTTGCGATTGTCTTGCAGCAGGCTCGCCAGTAACTCGATTTGCTCGGCCACGGCATGGGGTTCGGCACCGGCTTCCTGATACAGCAGATTCAGGGCATCACGCTCCTGGGCGTACTGCTCGGCGGCGATTGCGGCGCGCTGTTCGAGCGCGGGCAACTCGGCCTGACCTTTGTTCAGTCGGCTACCGGTCTGCATCAGTTGTTGCAGGCTTGGGCGATACCCCTGCCAGGCTGAAGCGAGCGGCGCGAGCGCACTACTGCGCTCCAACTCGGACGCCAGAAGCTCGATGTGCGCGGCGGCTTGCTGATGCCGTTCCTGCAACGTGTTCAGCGCTGCCTGACCGTCTGCACACGCGGTCTGTTTGAGGCGTTGTTCGTCGGTGCGCTTGCCCAGTTCCTGGGCCAGGTGCGTCAACGTTGTCTGTTCGGCGAAGGCTTGTTGCAGCAGAGGCGCCGCATCGCCCTGATGTTTGAGCGCTTCGGCGAGGGCCGTACCGGCCAGCGATTGCTGCTGTTGCGCCTGACTCTGGCGCGTATGCAGCACGCTTTGTTGTTCGGTGTGCTGCTGAATCTGCACGGCGAGAGGTACGAGCAAGCTGCCCAGTTCGGCCTGGCGCGCAAATTGATGGCGCTGGGGCGCCAGTTGCTCCAGTCGGCTCAGGTCCTGGCGTTGCGGGTCCTGGTTTTCCCAGTGTTGCTGAGTATCACGTAAGTTTTCGACAGCGCTGAGTTGACGCTCCTGCAATTCACGCAATTCCTTGAGCCACTTATGTTGCGACTCAAGCTGTTTGAGTTGTGCTTGCTGGGTCCTGAAGTGCTGCTGGGCGTCGGCCAGTTGCTGATCCAGTTCGGCGCGGGCTTCGGCGGTCAGGGGCGCCACGCCGGCGGATTGGTCTTGCAACAGCTTGAGCGCTTCGCGCGCTTCTTTGGTCTTGTCAAAGGCGCGGCGGCCGAGGCGGGTATACAGCGCCGTGTCGGTGAGTTTTTCCAGCAGCTCGCTGCGTTCGTTGTCATCGGCCTTGAGAAAGGCGCTGAACTCGCTTTGCGCCAGCAGCACGGCGCGGGTGAACTGTTCGAAGTTCAGGCCGAGTGCCGTTTCGAGTTGGGTCTTGTATTCGCCTTTCTGGCTGGCGAGCAATTGATCCTGGTCGATATCGCGCAGGCTCTGGCGGCTGGCCTGCAAATTTCCTCCGGCTTTCTCGCGGGCGCGATTGGCCTCCCAGCGCGCGCGGTAGCGACGACCGTCGATCCCGACGAAATCCACTTCGGCATAACCTTCTCCGGTACCACGGCGCAGCAACGTACGCGGGTCACCGATGGCGATTTCACCGTCGGCGTCGGGGATCTTTGCATCGCGTTTCGTGTGGTTCAAACGCGGTACCGCGCCAAACAACGCCAGGCACAGCGCATCCAGCAGGGTGCTTTTCCCGGCGCCGGTCGGCCCGGTAATCGCGAACAACCCGGCGCTGGCCAGGGGGTCGGCGGTAAAGTCGATCTCGAACGGGCCGGCCAGGGAAGCCAGGTTTTTCAGGCGAATGGCGAGAATCTTCATGGCTGTTCACCCTCCTGTTGTACTTCCTGGAGCAGCACGGCGAAATCCTTCAGGGTCTGTTCATCGACTTCGCTGCCATAACTGTCCTGCCAGGCGCGGCTGAACAGTTCCTGGGGCGTGAGCTGGTCCAGTTCGACGAGACGGTCCTCATCGTTGCCTTCACGATTGCCGTTACCCGCGTATTCGGCAGCGATGCGCACGAGGCGTACAGCCTTGCCTTGCAGGGCGTTTTCGATTTGCTGGCGCAGGTCCGGTTGAGGCTCGTCAAGGCGCACGCGCACTTCCAGCCAGGGTTGACGCTGGGTATCGGCGAGCAGGTCGATGTCGGGCAGCTCGGCCAGGGCTGCGAGAATATCGGCCAGGGGCGCGGCGTCCAGGCGTTGCAGGTTGACGGCGCGGGGAATCAGGCGGGGCTCGACGCTGACCAGTCGTTCGCCCTGGAAGCGCACATCGAGGATCTGATGCTTGTAGTTGATTTCGGAGAACGACAAGGGAATCGGCGATCCACTGTAGCGAATACGCTCCTCGCCATTCACCTGCTGCGGCTTGTGCAAGTGCCCGAGGGCGACATAGGCGACACGCCGGTCGAACAGTTTGGCCGGCAGCGCTTCGGCATTGCCAATGATCAGGCTGCGCTCGGAGTCTTCCGACACCGAGCCACCGGCCATGTGCGCATGGCTGATGGCAATCAACGCCTGGCCCTTATTGCGCTTGGCGTTGGCCGCGGCAATCAGCCCCTCGTGCACCTGGGCGATACCGCGCAGGTAGTCATCGCCCAAGTGCGCGCCCGTCACCTCCGCCGGACGCAAGAATGGCAGGGCCAGGCACCAGGCGGCGATTTTGCCTTTGGCGTTCGGCAGGGGGATCAACAGACGTTCGGCGTCGAGTTGACCGTCGTCCAACCACAGCACCCGACCCAGGGCGTGGGTGCGCAAACGGCGCATCAACGGCGCGGGCAATTCGATACGCGAACCGGAGTCATGGTTGCCGGCGATCATCACGATGGTGAGGTCGGGGTTCTGTTCGTGGGCGCTGATGATGAAGTCATACAGACGCTCCTGAGCCTTGAGCGGCGGGTTGACCGTGTCGAAGATATCACCGGCGATCAGCAGCGCATCCGGGCGCTCGGCCTTTAACTGGCCCAGCAGCCACTGGAGAAAACAGGCATGTTCGAAGTCGCGCTCCTGGCCATGCAGGTTTTGCCCAAGGTGCCAGTCGGAGGTGTGAAACAGACGCAAGGCGAACTCCGTGAAAAAGATGAAAAGGAAGGGAGTTTACACGCAGATCCCGAGTGGGAGGGGCACCGTGTGGTAGACCGGCGCACCATTATTTGGGGTAGAGCGGCGGCAGGCTGGTGGTGTCGGTGGCAGGGTCTTGCTCACGCTCGGCCACCGGGATGGCCTTGACCGCCCGCCACAGATCTTCGCCCAGCCAATAGTGACCACTCTCGCTGTACAGCGCACCGTTCAACCCATCCAGGGCATCGGACAATGGCACAAACCGCGCCGCCATGTCGGCCAGGGTTTCCGGTTGCTGGCGGGCCCAGGCGTCGAGGGCCTGGCGGGTGGCCTGGGGGTCGTTGGCCTGGGTGGCGCGCTTGAGGTCATCGAGCAGGGTACGCGGGCTCGGGCCGGTTTGTGCGGCGCGCAGTACCGCCGGTTGCCAGCGCGCGCGCCACCATAGGCCGAAGCCCAGCAAGGTGGTGCAGGCGAGGATGAGTGTGCTGAGCTGCCACAGCCACAGGTGGTTGTCATCGGGCGCGGTGATCACGGTGGGGGTCGCGGGGGTGTCCACCACCAGGCTCGGGTTGGTGGCCACCTGCAGGGTGCGGGCCGCTACGCTGGTGCGCTCCAGATGGTCTTCGTGGGTGTTCCACCACACCACTTCCACGGCGGGCAGTTCCACGGCGCCGGCACGGGTCGGCACCAGGGCCTCGCGGTCTTCACGGCTGCCGATCAGGCCGCGGTCATTGTTCTGATTGCCCAGCACCGGTTGGTCCGGGTAACGGCGCAGGCCGTTGACTTCGGTACTCGGCAGCGCCGGCAGTTGCGCACTGGACAAGCCCTCGGCCTTGACCGTGAGGCTGCGGGTCAGAGAGTCGCCCACCTGCACATGCTCGGGCGTGGGGTTCCAGTTTTCCGTCAGGGTCAGGTTGCGCGCGGGCAGCCAGGCCGCGTCGGCGGGGTAGAGGCTTGGCTTGGGTTTGACTGTCAACGCCAGCGGCGCAGAACTGACGTGGATCAGCTTGCCCGGCTTGGTGCCTTGCAGGGTGTTTTCCTGGGGCGGGCGCGATTCCACCAGTGTGGCGCTGAAGGTCTGCGCAGGAACCTCGAGGCTGCCGCTGTGTTGCGGGTAGATCGCATAGCGGGTTTCGATCACGCCATGGCGAATGCTGTTGATGACCTTCTCGTAGGTGCGCGACTCCCCCAACTGCTCGATCCGCGCATCCGGAATCTGCAGCGGCGTGAGGCTGCTGTCGTCATACAGCGAAACCGAGTGGTACACGCGTACCGTCAAGAGCGCCTGGGCCTGAACGTACACGGTGTTCTGGTCAAGGTTGGCTTCGACGAAAACCGGCGCCAGTTCCGCGTTGCTGTTCTGGCTGGCGGTTTCCACCACTTGCAGGGTGATCGGCTGCGTCTTGTACTCGCCCACTTGCAACGGCGGGATGACCACGTTGCCGTTTTCCCGGGGCAGCAGGGTGATGATCCAGCGCGTAGTGGCGTGGTTGTCGCCGCCCAGGGTGGTGAGTTGGTTGATCTGGCGCGTGCCGCTGACTTCGAACTGCGCATCCAGGGGGGACAGGTCAGGTTTGCCGAACAGCGTGACGTCGTTGGACTCCACCGTCAGCTCCACCGTTTCCCCGGAATTGAGGCGGCTGCGGTCGACACTGGCGACCAGGTTCGCCGCCTGGGCGTGACCTGACAGCGCGAGCAGGAGCAGAAGGGTGGTGCGGCGGCTCATTGAGTCTTGTCCTGATGTTGTTGCTGTTCGTACCAGAATTTGCGGCGCAGCAGTTCACCCGGGTTGTCCGGAATCTCGCGCAGCCATTGCTCCAGGGCCTGGCGGTGTTCGCCGTCGAGGCTGGCATCATCGGGGCGCATCGGCGGGGTGGTGGTGTGTTCGTCACCCAGCTCGCTACCCGGTACCTCGTTGCCACCAGCCTGTGGAGCCGCGCCGGTCTGGGCATCGCCCTTGCCGGCTTCGCCCTGGCCCTGGGCAGACTGTTCGCCACCCGTGGCACCTTGCCCGGTTTCACCCGGTTGCGCAGTTTGGCCGGGTTGGGTGGTTTCGTCATCTTCGTTTTTGGCCGGATTGGTCGGCGCCTGCCGGGCTTGTTCCTGCTCCTGCAGCAGGTTTTCCACCAGCGCCTTGTTTTTCAGCGCCGGTTGCAGGTCGGGTTGGGCCTCCAGGGCCTGCTCGTAGGCGTCGATGGCCGCCTCCAGCTCCCCGGACCGTGCCAACGCGTTACCCCGATTGTAGTGGGAATAGGCATCGCTGCCCTCGGCGAAGCGCTTGATCGCCTCGCTGTAGTTGCCGGCCTCGTACAGCGCCACGCCTTGCCATTGCGGGTCCTGAAAGTGTTCGGCGGCTTCGGCTGGGCGTTTTTTCTTCAACAGGTACTGACCTTGCTGGTCGGGGCGCAGCCACAAATCCTGCCATTCGAATGCATAGCTGGGCTGGGGGGCAACCAGCAACAGCAGTGGCAGGCAGAACAGCCAACCCCGACGCCCGGCACAGGCGGCCAGCAACAGTAAGGGCAGCAGCAGCCAGTAGCCCTGATCGGCCCAGGTGTCCAGGTGCAGCAACTGGCCGTCGTTGCGCAGGTTCTGCGGACTGTCGAGCACGCCGATCTGGCGCAGGTCCTTGTCGTCCAGGCGTGCGGCGCGATAACGGCCGCCCATTTCACTGGCGAATGCCTTGAGGGTCGGACTGTCGAGCCGTGGCACCAGGATCGCGCCCTGTTCGTCCTTGAGGAATTCACCGCTTTCCTGGGTCACCGGCGTACCTTCGCGGCTGCCGATGCCGAGGATCGACAGGCTCGGAGCCTGGCCGTTTTGCAGCAGCAGGCGGATGCCCTGGCGTTCCTGCTTGGACAAGGATGAACCGATCAGCAGCAAGCGCCCCTGGCCCAGACCGCCATGCTTGAGCAGGGCCAGGGCTTTCTCCACGGCCAGGTCGGCGCGGTGGCCAGGCTCGGGCATGATCGAGGGGCGCAGGGCTTCGAGCAGGTTGCGGCTGGTCGCCAGGTCATCCGACAGCGGCACCAGCGTATGGGCACTGCCGGCGTACACGACGATAGCGGTTTGCGCATCGGTACGCGCTTGCAGCAAGTCGTAGAGCTTGCGCCGCGCTTGTTCCAGCCGGTTGGGCGGGCTGTCGGTGGCAAGCATTTCCGGGGTCAGTTCGAGCAGTACCACCAACGGATCGGAGGGTTTCTGGCTGGATTGTTCGACCCGCTCCCAGCTCGGGCCCAGCAAGGCCAGCACGGCCAACAGCCAGGCAATACCGAGCACGACCCAGGGCGTCTTGCTCTCGCGGCCACTGCCACCACTGAGCAATACGGCATGGAAGGCCGGTGGCAGGATGACTTGCCAGCGCCCGGCGCGTTTCTGTCGGTGCCACAGTTGCCACAGCAGCCAGCCGAGCAGCGGCAGCAGCAACAGCCACCAGGGGCGGAACCAGTGCGGCCATAGGTCGATCATCGACGCCTCCGCAAACGCAGGCGTTTGAGGCGCTGACGCCACTCGGGGTGTTGTTGCAGAAAGTGGCCGCGGCGAGAGAGTCTGTCGAACAGGCGTTGCAGCGCATTGTTCGGCCAGCGTTCCTGGATCACCAGCAGCATGCTGAGGACCAGCGCCAGGGCCAGCGGCGCGCTGTACAGCGCCAGGGCAGGGCGGGCCTGGGTCGGTTGCTGTTCCACCGGTTCGAGTTTGTCCAGGGTTTGCTTGATGGCTTGCAGCTCTGCGCCGTCGCGGGCACGGAAGTATTGGCCACCAGTGGCCTCGGCAATCGCCTTCAGCGCGGGCTCGTCGAGGTCCAGGCTCGGATTGACGCCCAGGATGCCCAGGGAACCGGTTTGCTCGGGGTCGGCGCCAATGCCGATCGGGTAGATTTTTACGCCTTCTTCGGCGGCCAGGCGCGCGGCGGTCAGCGGGTCGATCTGCCCGGCGTTGTTGGCGCCGTCGGTGACCAGGATCAACACGCGACTCTGCGCCGGGCGCTGGCGCAGGCGTTTGAGGGCCAGGCCAATGGCATCACCAATGGCGGTGTTCTTGCCGGCGATGCCGATGCGCGCTTCATCCAGCCAGGTGCGTACGGTTCGGCGGTCGAAAGTCAGCGGTGCTTGCAGGTAAGCCTGGCTGCCAAACAGGATCAGCCCCACGCGATCGCCCTCGCGCTCTTCCAGAAAGTCGCCGAGCAGGTGCTTGACCAGGCTCAGACGGCTGATGTCGTCGTCTTGCCAGTGCATATCGGGGAAGTCCATGGAGCCGGAGACGTCAACGGCCACCAGCAGGTCGCGGCCGCTGGCGGCGATCGGCAACGGCTCACCGAGCCATTCCGGGCGGGCGGCGGCGGTGAGCAACAGCAGCCACAACACCACGAACGGCGCTTGCTGGCGCCAGCCCGGCAGGTTGACGCGGGCGCGCCGCCGGGCCAGGCCTTCGAGGTCGCCGAGGAAGCTGACTTTCAAGGCCGGCTCGCCGCTGTCGGCCACCGGCAGCACCAGGCGCATCAGCCACGGCAGAGGCAACAGGGCGAAGATCCACGGCCAGGCGAACTCAAACATGTTTGCGAATCCAGGTGTCGACGGCCTGGGTCAGGCCGGCGATGGCCTTGTCGTCGAGTTTGCATTCGGGTTTGTAGGCACCTTCGACCAGGACCATCCAGCGTGTCAGCCCCGCTGCCGGGCAGCGGTTGTCGAGGAACGCCAGCCACTTGCGACCGTTGAGGGTGTGACTCTGGCTGTAAGGGTAGTCGTTGCGGCACAGGCGTTTGAGCAAACCGTTGAGCTGCTGCAACCAGGCCCCGGCTGGCGCACCGTCGTAGGGGCGGGGCAACAGTGCGAGTTCGGCCAGGGCGGCAATGCGCAGCGGGTCCAGGGGTTGTTCGGCGCGTGCCAGCGGGCGCCGCGTCGGCAGGAAACGCCGCAGCGACCACAGGCCCCAGCCCAGCAGCGGGATCACCACCAGCAACAGCCACCAGCCCGGCGCCGGCGGCCAGAACCCGATGGCCGGCGGGGCGATCAGCGGTTGCAATTGATCGATGCTGCTCATGGCTTTTTAACCGGGCGTTGCGGGTTGAGGTATTCGCGCAGTTGCTCGACCATCTCGCTCTGGGTGCTCAAGGGCATCAACAGTACCCGCAGCTTCTGCGCCAGCAGTTCCCAGCGGGCATTGCGCGCCTCGGCCTGAGCCTTGTAGGCCTGGCGCAGGTCAATGTTCAGGGTGTCCAGTTCCAGTTGGGCGCCTCGTTCCGCGAAACGCAACAGCCCGGCGGCGGGCAGGGCGTGGTCCAGCGGGTCGGAGACCGGCAGCAACAGCAGGTCGCAATGCCGTGACAGCAAGCTCAGTTGCTGCTCGGCACCATCGCTGAGCGCGCGTTCGTCGCAGATCACGATCACCAGGCTGCCCGGGCGCAGTACTTCACGGCCACGGCGCAGGGCCATGCCGAGGGCATCCGCCTCGGGGCGGCTTTCGGTGTTGAGGCTCTGATTGACCCGCACCAGGCGGTTGAGCAATTGCAGCAGGCTCTGTTTACTGCGTCGCGGCTTGATTTCGTAGTGTTCGTTGTCGCCGAACACCAGCCCGCCGACGCGGTCGTTATGGCCCAAAGCCGCCCATCCGATCAGGCTGGCGGCCTGCGCGGCCAGGACCGACTTGAACATCTGCCCCGAGCCGAAAAACAGCCGGCAGCTCTGTTCCACCATGATAAAGATCGGCCGCTCGCGCTCTTCATGGAACAGCTTGGTGTGCGGCTCCTGGGTGCGCGCGGTCACGCGCCAGTCGATGGTGCGCACGTCGTCGCCGGCCTGGTAGACCCGCACCTGGTCGAAGTCCACTCCACGCCCGCGCAGCTTGGAGTGGTGCAGGCCGATCAGCGGGCTGCGCTGGCTTGGTGTGGAAAACAGCTGCACTTCGCGCACGCGGTGGCGCATCTCGATCAATTCGCTGAGGGTGACGCGGATGCCTGCGCTGGCGTTCATGGGGTTCAAGCGACGGCAACGACGTCGAGAATGCGTTGCACCACGCGGTCCTGGTCAATGCCGGCGGCTTCGGCTTCGAACGACAGAATGATGCGATGGCGCAACACGTCGAACAGCACCGCCTGGATGTCTTCCGGGCTGACGAAGTCGCGACCGGCCAGCCAGGCATGGGCCCGTGCGCAGCGGTCGAGCGCGATGGAACCGCGCGGGCTGGCGCCGTAGGCGATCCACTCGGCCATTTCCGCGTCGAACTTGGCCGGGGTGCGTGTGGCCATCACCAGTTGCACCAGGTATTCCTCCACCGCATCGGCCATGTACAGGCCGAGGATTTCCTTGCGCGCGGCGAAGATCGCCTGCTGGCTGACGCGGCGTTCCGGCTTGGTTTCGCCGTTGAGTGCTTCGCCCCGCGCCTGTTGGAGGATACGGCGCTCCACGGCGGCGTCCGGGAAGCCGATCTTGACGTGCATGAGGAAACGGTCGAGCTGGGCTTCGGGCAACGGGTAGGTACCTTCCTGCTCGATGGGGTTTTGCGTGGCCATCACCAGAAACAAGGGCGACAGGTCATAAGTGCTGCGTCCGACGCTGACCTGGCGCTCGGCCATGGCTTCGAGCAGGGCCGACTGAACCTTGGCCGGGGCGCGGTTGATTTCATCCGCAAGCACCAGGTTGTGGAAGATCGGGCCTTGCTGGAACACGAAGCTGCCGGTTTCCGGACGATAGATTTCGGTACCGGTAATGTCGGCAGGGAGCAGGTCGGGGGTGAACTGGATGCGATGGAACTGCGCTTCGATGCCTTCGGCCAGCTCCTTGATCGCCTTGGTCTTGGCCAGGCCCGGAGCGCCTTCCACCAGCATGTGGCCGTCGGCGAGCAGGGCGATCAGCAAACGATCGATGAGTTTTTCCTGGCCGAGAATCTGCGAAGAAAGAAAGGTTCGCAGCGCGAGCAGCGCTTCACGATGTTCCATCGATGACGGTTCCTGGAGAGATGAGCCCGGGTGTCGATCAAAAACGCCGGGGCTTGGGAGGCTTACTTTAATGCATCGAAGGGGGTGGCGACTAACGGCGCGCGGAGTATTTTTAGGAAAACTTGTAGGATTTTTGTGTGTGGGGCGCAAATTCTACTGACGCGGCTCGGTCCCTGTGGGCGCTGGCTCGTCGGGTCGCCGCATCGCTGCGATTGCATCAGCGCGGTATCTCTGAAAAATCGAGGTGCCTGCATCGCAGGCAAGCCGGCTCCCACACAAGCCAGCTCCCACATGATGGGTCTCACATTCAGATCCGGTTGAAGGTGCCGGTGCCCTTGAGGATGTTTTGCAGGGTTTCTTCCACTTCGGCCATGTCGGAGGTTGCGGTGGCGTGGGTGACCTCCAATTGGTCTTTGCCGCCCAGCGCGTCGGCATCGCCGGCTGCCAGTTCCACCAGTAGCGTTGTGGCGCTCAGGGTGACCTTCAGCCCGTCGAGGGTGGATGGCTCGTAATCCCAGGTCAGCTCCACTTCCTCTTCGTCCGGGTAACGGGTCAGCATGAACATCTCGCCGTTTTTGCCGTGGCAGCAGAGCATGGCCATGTTGTCTTCTTCATCGTCGCACGGGTTGACGATCAGGTGGGCGGTGGTGAATTGCATGGGGAATCCTGTTTACGGGTGGTAAGGAGGGATTCTGCCATTCCCCATGCTTTTGTGCCGCTTATTAAGTCACGTCCGTGCGGGTGGCGCTTACTGGCTGGTGGCTTCAAACCTTGAAGGAAGCGTGCTTGATGGCTCCCGAAATCGGTGTGAAGGCTCGCCCGAATCCCTCGAACAATATGGGTTTTCCGGTATTGAAGGCGCCGCTGAAGATGCGCTCGGTGGCGCCTGGCCGGTTGTTGATTTTGTCGTCAATGCCGATTCCGAGTTCCGTCGCGCCAAGAGCAACGCTCCCGACTGTGATTGCTACACCGACGGGCGGGAAGGCCATGCCAAGCGGCGCAAGCAGCAATAAACCGTAAGAGGCCATCTTCAACCAACTGATCACGTTGTCTTTGGTATGGTCGCTATTGAGCACGAAGCGCTGATCGGACGCAGCTTTGGCTGCTTTCTCTGTACGGTATTGGAGTTCTTCAAAGGGATTGCCCTTGATCACTTCCCCATCGAATACGATGCCTTCCTTCCAGAAACGTAGCTCTTCCTGGGTTTCTTCCGATATCCGGTTGTTCAACCTGTCAGTCATTAAATCAATCAACTTGTCTACGCCCAGAGACACGCCCCCAAGCGATCCTGCAACGGGGCCTACAGAGACACGGTCTTCCGGCCGGAACTGGATTTTAAGTGCATCTGCCTTTTGAGGGTCTTTCAGTTGTTCCCCCAGCCATCGATGCATTGCCTCAACCGAGTCAAAGCCCTGGAGGGGAGGCATTTGGCCGGGGATATATAAAAGTGTTCTTTGTGTGGTTTTGTCGCGAGAGTAGAACATTCTCGATGCGTAACCGTTGAACGTGAGGAATTTGGTTTCCAGGTCCGGGTCGCTTTTATAAGGCCGCACCAAATCCTCGGGCGTCGTACTCAGATAGGTTTTATCCGGGGATACACCTGCGGCGCGCATGGCAATTTGCCTATCATGTTCTGTCAATGATTTGTTGTGATGCTGAATGTGCGCACCCAATAAGTAGGTGACGGTCGCGGTGTCGATATATTCACGGCGTGTTTTACCCGTCCAGTAACTGTTCAAATAGTCGTCGTACGGCTTTTTGTAGGTGTGGTCCCAGACCATTTTTTTAAATTCTTCAGGATCTATTGGGACGTAGTTGCTGGCGTCGTAGGTGTTGGGGGCGCCAGGATTAGGCTCTATGTAAATCCCGTGAGTCCATTTGTTATAGGTGACGTTTTCCGGAGTTGGGTAGGTCCCATCCGCACTTGCGGTATCGGTATGCCTCGACTTTTTGTCGATCTCGATCGGAGGCGGGCCACCAAGGTATTCACTTCTGGAGTCCGGGCCACTGAAAAACGGAAGGTGAATGTCCTGGACATTGAGCCGTGCTGCTTCGGTTAACGAGATTTTTTGCGTGATGACGCCTTTATTAGGTTCCTTATCATTTTTGTGATTAAAAACGATAGTGACCAAGTAAGTATGATCGGGGTCAATGTTGGTGATTCCAAATTTTTCCGCGATATGCGCTTTTACCTGCTCTGAGGTGATCTCGTTATCCGACTTGATCGGTGTGTAGCTTCTGGCCAGGTTATCCAGTCGTACATTGCGTTTTACCGGTTCTTGAAAGTAGGCTTCTGAGGCCCACTCTGGCTTGAGAGTGGCCTTTGTTTGTGTCGGTGTTTTTGCGTTGTCTCCCTCGTTTGCATGCCCGGCTGCTTGAGGCGCAGGCATGTGTGGAAGGGTAGATGTTGTCGATGTGATAGGCATACAGACCTCTCGGGGCAGGGATAGAGATCTTCCTTGAACGAATTGACGCTCACTTTGAGTGAGATGATCTTGGACTATGGTTCCACTGAGGAGGGTGGCTGGGTCTGGTTGCGTAGGGATACGTGTATCTACTCAAGCCTTTCGAGCATGGGTTGCGGCTTGTGCAACCGGGTCCTGCGTGCTGGTGACCGAATATGTCGCAGTGCAGCAAGCACCAGGCTTCTTACACTCGTTAAGCTGCGCAACGGATGTGCTCTGTGCCGGGAGTCTGACCTGCCCGTCGTACCGTCGCCCGGTGCGGTGTGCATCTCATGGAAGTTGTATGTGACCTGAATGTCTTGTCCAGCTTCACCCACCTGTCACTTCGATTTGCCAGGGTGCTTCTATCCTTACCCTCGAACCGGAGTCGACAAGGGAATAACACGCGACGCTTTCATCAATAACAAGCCCAAGCGGAGTACCACAGATGGCGTTCTTCACCGCAGCCAGCAAGGCCGACTTCCAGCATCAACTGCAAGCAGCACTGGCGCAGCACATCAGTGAACAGGCACTGCCACAAGTGGCGCTGTTCGCTGAACAATTCTTCGGCATCATTTCCCTGGACGAACTGACCCAGCGTCGCCTTTCCGACCTGGCCGGTTGCACCCTCTCTGCGTGGCGCCTGCTTGAGCGCTTTGATCACACCCAGCCGCAAGTGCGGGTCTACAACCCCGATTACGAACGTCATGGCTGGCAGTCGACCCATACCGCGGTCGAAGTGCTGCACCATGACCTGCCGTTCCTGGTGGACTCGGTCCGCACCGAGCTCAACCGTCGTGGCTACAGCATCCACACCCTGCAGACCACCGTGCTCAGCGTGCGTCGTGGTGGCAAGGGCGAGCTGCTGGAGATCCTGCCAAAAGGCACCCAGGGCGAGGGCATCCAGCAAGAATCGCTGATGTACCTGGAAATCGACCGTTGCGCCAATGCCGCCGAACTGAGCGTGCTGGGCAAAGAGCTCGAGCAGGTATTGGGCGAAGTGCGCGTGGCCGTGGCCGATTTCGAACCGATGAAAGCCAAGGTCCAGGACCTGCTGGCCGGTATCGACGCCAGCCCGTTCGCTATCGACGGCGAAGAGAAAGCCGAGATCAAGAGCTTCCTGGAATGGTTGGTGAACAATCATTTCACCTTCCTCGGTTATGAAGAGTTCGTGGTACGTGACGAGGCGGGCGGCGGTCATATCGAATATGACGCCGATTCGTTCCTCGGCCTGACCAAATTGCTGCGCGCCGGCCTCACCGCCGATGACCTGCGCATCGAAGACTACGCCGTGGCTTACCTGAACGAACCGACCGTGCTGTCGTTCGCCAAGGCCGCCCACCCAAGCCGCGTGCATCGCCCGGCTTACCCGGATTACGTGTCGATCCGCCAGCTCGACGCCGACGGCAAGGTTGTCAAGGAATGCCGCTTCATGGGCCTGTACACCTCGTCGGTGTATGGCGAAAGCGTGCGAGTGATTCCGTACATCCGCCGCAAGGTCGCGGAAATCGAACGCCGTTCGGGTTTCCAGGCCAAGGCTCACTTGGGCAAGGAACTGGCCCAGGTAGTTGAAGTGCTGCCCCGCGACGACCTGTTCCAGACCCCGGTCGACGAGCTGTTCAGCACCGTGATGTCCATCGTGCAGATCCAGGAACGCAACAAGATCCGCGTGTTCCTGCGCAAAGACCCATACGGTCGTTTCTGCTACTGCCTGGCCTACGTGCCGCGCGACATCTATTCCACCGAAGTGCGCCAGAAGATCCAGCAGGTGCTGATGGATCGCCTGAAAGCCTCTGACTGCGAGTTCTGGACCTTCTTCTCCGAGTCCGTGCTGGCCCGCGTGCAATTGATCCTGCGTGTAGACCCAAAGAACCGCATCGACATCGACCCGCTGCAACTGGAAAAAGAAGTGGTGCAGGCCTGCCGCAGCTGGCAGGACGACTACTCCAGCCTGGTGGTGGAAAGCTTGGGCGAAGCCCACGGCACCAACGTGCTGGCCGACTTCCCGAAAGGCTTCCCGGCCGGTTACCGCGAGCGCTTTGCTGCGCACTCGGCCGTGGTCGACATGCAACACCTGCTCAGCCTTACCGAAGCCAACCCGCTGGTGATGAGCTTCTACCAGCCGCTGGGCCAGGTTTCCGGCCAGCGTGAGCTGCATTGCAAGCTGTACCACGCCGACACCCCGCTGGCGTTGTCCGACGTGCTGCCGATCCTGGAAAACCTCGGTCTGCGCGTGCTGGGCGAGTTCCCGTACCGCCTGCGCCATGCCAATGGCCGTGAGTTCTGGATTCACGATTTTGCGTTCATCGCCGCCGAAGGCGTGAACCTGGACATCCAGCAACTCAACGACACCCTGCAGGACGCGTTCGTGCACATCGTGCATGGCGACGCCGAAAACGATGCGTTCAACCGCCTGGTACTGACCGCCGGCCTGCCGTGGCGCGACGTGGCGCTGTTGCGTGCCTACGCCCGTTACCTGAAGCAGATCCGCCTGGGCTTCGACCTGGGTTACATCGCCAGCACCCTGAACAACCACACCGACATCGCCCGCGAGTTGACCCGGTTGTTCAAGACCCGCTTCTACCTGGCGCGCAAGCTCACTGCCGAAGACCTGGACGATAAGCAGCAACGTCTGGAACAAGCGATCCTCAGCGCTCTGGACGACGTTCAGGTGCTGAACGAAGACCGCATCCTGCGTCGCTACCTGGACCTGATCAAGGCCACCCTGCGTACCAACTTCTATCAGACCGACGCCAACGGCCAGAACAAGTCGTACTTCAGCTTCAAGTTCGACCCGCGTGCCATCCCCGAGCTGCCGAAACCGGTGCCGAAGTTCGAAATCTTCGTGTATTCGCCGCGTGTCGAAGGCGTGCACCTGCGCTTCGGCAACGTCGCTCGCGGCGGCCTGCGCTGGTCCGACCGTGAAGAAGACTTCCGTACCGAAGTGCTCGGCCTGGTAAAAGCCCAGCAAGTGAAGAACTCGGTCATCGTGCCGGTGGGTGCGAAAGGCGGCTTCCTGCCGCGTCGCCTGCCACTGGGCGGCAGCCGTGACGAGATTGCGGCCGAGGGCATTGCCTGCTACCGCATCTTCATTTCCGGCTTGCTGGACATTACCGACAACCTGAAAGAGGGCAACGTGGTGCCGCCGGCCAACGTCGTGCGTCATGACGATGATGACCCGTACCTGGTGGTCGCTGCGGATAAAGGCACCGCGACCTTCTCCGACATCGCCAACGGCATCGCCATCGACTACGGCTTCTGGCTCGGCGACGCGTTCGCCTCCGGTGGTTCCGCCGGTTACGACCACAAGAAGATGGGTATCACCGCCAAAGGCGCGTGGGTGGGTGTGCAACGTCACTTCCGTGAGCGCGGTATCAACGTGCAGGAAGACAGCATCACCGTGGTAGGCGTGGGCGACATGGCCGGCGACGTATTCGGTAACGGCTTGTTGATGTCCGACAAGCTGCAACTGGTCGCGGCGTTCAACCACCTGCATATCTTCATCGATCCGAACCCGAACCCGGCCACCAGCTTCGTCGAGCGCAAGCGCATGTTCGAACTGCCGCGCTCGGCCTGGTCCGACTACGACACCAGCATCATGTCCGAAGGTGGCGGCATCTTCTCGCGTAGCGCGAAGAGCGTCGCGATCTCGCCCCAGATGAAAGAGCGTTTTGACATTCAGGCCGACAAGCTGACCCCGACCGAACTGCTGAACGCCCTGCTCAAGGCCCCCGTGGACTTGCTGTGGAACGGCGGTATCGGTACCTACGTCAAGGCCAGCACTGAAAGCCACGCTGACGTGGGCGACAAGGCCAACGACGCTTTGCGCGTCAACGGCAACGAGCTGCGCTGCAAGGTGGTGGGCGAGGGCGGCAACCTGGGCATGACCCAGCTGGGTCGCGTCGAGTTCGGCCTCAACGGCGGCGGTTCCAACACCGACTTCATCGACAACGCCGGTGGCGTGGACTGCTCCGACCACGAAGTGAACATCAAGATCCTGCTCAACGAAGTGGTGCAGGCCGGTGACATGACCGACAAGCAACGCAACCAGTTGCTGGCGAGCATGACCGACGAAGTCGGCAACCTGGTGTTGGGCAACAACTACAAGCAGACCCAGGCCCTGTCCCTGGCCGCGCGTCGTGCCTATGAGCGTGCAGCCGAGTACAAGCGTCTGATGAACGACCTTGAAGGCCGTGGCAAGCTGGATCGAGCCATCGAGTACCTGCCGACCGAGGAGCAGCTCAACGAACGCCTCGGCGCTGGGAAGGGCCTGACCCGTCCGGAGCTGTCGGTGCTGATCTCGTACAGCAAGATCGATCTCAAGGAAGCGCTGCTCAAGTCCCTGGTGCCGGATGACGACTACCTGACCCGTGACATGGAGACCGCGTTCCCGCCGAGCCTGGTCGCCAAGTTCGGCGAAGCCATGCGTCGTCACCGTCTGAAACGCGAGATCGTCAGCACCCAGATCGCCAACGACCTGGTCAACCACATGGGTATCACCTTCGTTCAGCGGCTCAAGGAGTCGACCGGCATGAGCCCGGCGAACGTGGCCGGTGCCTACGTGATCGTGCGTGACATCTTCCACCTCCCGCACTGGTTCCGCCAGATCGAAGCCCTGGATCACCAGGTATCCGCTGACGTGCAACTTGAACTGATGGACGAGCTGATGCGCCTGGGCCGTCGCGCCACGCGCTGGTTCCTGCGCAGCCGTCGCAACGAGCAGGACGCCGGGCGTGACACCGCACACTTCGGTCCGCACCTGGCGGCGTTGGGTCTCAAGCTCGACGAACTGCTGGAAGGCCCGACCCGTGAAGGTTGGCAGACCCGCTACCAGGCTTACACCGAAGCCGGCGTTCCGGAGTTGTTGGCACGCATGGTTGCAGGCACTACCCACCTGTACACCTTGCTGCCGATCATCGAAGCCGCCGACGTGACCGGACATGACGCCGCCGAAGTGGCCAAGGCCTACTTCGCCGTCGGCAGTGCCCTGGACCTGCCGTGGTACCTGCAGCAGATCAGCGATCTGCCGGTGGCCAACAACTGGCAGGCCCAGGCTCGTGAAGCGTTCCGCGATGACGTGGACTGGCAGCAACGCGCGATCACCATCTCTGTCCTGCAAATGGCCGACGCGCCACAAGACATGGAAGCACGCGTGGCCCTGTGGCTTGAGCAGCACAAGGACATGGCCGATCGTTGGGTGGCGATGATGGTGGAAATTCGTGCTGCAGTCGGTACGGACTACGCCATGTACGCGGTGGCCAACCGCGAGCTGTTGGACCTGGCGTTGAGCGGTCAGTCGGTGCTGTAAGCGGCGTGATCCCCCGGTAAAACAAAAGCCCCCGCATCGTGAGATGCGGGGGCTTTTTGTTGAGTCTGAAACGCGATCAGTGTGTGATCGTTCCCACGCTCCGCGTGGGAATGCATCCCGTAACGCTCTGCGTCACCAATGCTTCGGTATCGAAAGGGGACGCGGAGCGCCCCGAGCGGCGTTCCCACGCGCGTGGGAACGATCACCTCTATTGGTCTCGAGGTCAGTGGTGTTTCAGTAACTTGCTTTCCAGGTGATCCAAGTGCTGGGTCATCAAAGCCACTGCGGTATTCGAATCGCCCTGTTCCACGGCATCCACAATCGCCTCATGCTCCTGCCAGGCACAATAGGTGCAGGCTTTTGCCTCGTACTGCGCAATGACCAGCGACGTCAATGGCACCAGGCTGTTGAGGAACT
Source organism: Pseudomonas sp. SDO524_S393 (assembly GCF_054071875.1). Taxonomy (NCBI): domain Bacteria; kingdom Pseudomonadati; phylum Pseudomonadota; class Gammaproteobacteria; order Pseudomonadales; family Pseudomonadaceae; genus Pseudomonas; species Pseudomonas sp. SDO524_S393. The sequence goes on from NZ_JBSVVZ010000009.1 coordinate 89,251, forward strand.
GTGCCAGCGGCGCGTTGCCAGACATTTGCGCCAATTGCAGATGAAACTCCCCGGACAATCGAATCGCCGGCCCGCGCTGGTCACACTCGATGCAGTCGCGTTCCCGTGCGATCAGCTCGCGCAGTTGGCGTACCCGGGCGGGTGTGGACTGGGCGCACGCCAGTTGCACCACCGTGATTTCCGTCATCCGTCGTGCTTCCAGAATCTGCCGCGTTTGCTGGGTATCCGGCGCGGCCACCTGGGCGCGCTGGTTGGGGCGCAGGATGATCACTTGCTGATGGGACAGCTTGGCCAACACGCGTCGGATCACGCTGCGGCTCACACCAAAGATTTCGCCCAGGCCTTCTTCGGTAAAGCGGCTGGAGGGCGCGATGCGCTGTTCGAGGATGGCGTCGAACAGGCGCGGGTAAATCTCATCCACCGACGGCTTTTTACCCGGCACCAGACGCAGGGCAGGGAAGATGGGGTCGTGTTGCAGCGCGTGAGCGGTCATGGCCTGTCTCCTGAAGTCAGCTGCCCAGATGGTCGTCCGGGATGTTCAAGCGGATGCCCATGCGCAAGCCTTCCTGGAGGATGTGCCGACGCATCTCGGCGCTGGCCAGGGCGCTGTTCTTGTTGCGGATGGCGCGGACCACGGCTTCGTTTTCTTGCAAGCGCTCCGCCAGGTGCTCTGGGGAGTTGCGCAGCACCTGGGCGCTTTGCTTGAGAGCGTTGCTGGTCTGTTGCACCACGTTCTGGAAGATCGGGTTGGAGGTCAACGCGAACAGCTCTTCGTGAAAACCGATGTAGGCGTTCATGCCCGCTTCGGCATCTTCGGCGTCGAGAGCTTCGCGCATGTCCATGAGGGTGAGGCGCAGTTGGCCGACTTCCTTGCTGCTGATGGACTGGGCCACCAGACCGACGATGAAGGGTTCAAGGGTGTAGCGCAGTTGCAGGATGTCTTCGAGGCTGGCGTCGGCGACGGCGTCGCTCGATTGCGGCTCGTTGACGCTGGTTTCCAGCACCACCACGCCTCTGCCGGGCATGGAGCGCACCAGGCCGAGGGTTTCCAGCACGATCACCGCTTCGCGCAGGCTCGGGCGGCTGATGCCCATCTGTTCAGCCAGTTCTCGTTGGCCGGGCAGCATTTCACCCTGGCGCCACTGGCCACGCGCCAGAGCGGCGCGCAGTTTTTCTACCACTGAATTGACGACGGTTGAGGTGCTGATCACGTCTACCTCTCCTTGATGTGGCGAATACGTTAGTTAATCCAGCGACAAACCCTTGTGGGAGCTGGCTTGCCTGCGATGACCGACTGTCAGCCGACATCATCTATTGGATGATCCATCGCCATCGCAGGCAAGCCAGCTCCCACATTGATGTGTGTTGCCTTCAGGAAAGCATCAGAACTCCTGATGCGCCGGCAACGCCGGTTTCTTGGCCTGAAAGGTATAACCTTGCTGGCCGTCGAGCACCTTGTTGGCCCGCTGGATATCGATGTCTTTTTCCCAGCGGGCGATGGCCACGGTGGCGACGCAGTTGCCGATCAGGTTAGTCAGTGCGCGCCCGATGCCCATGAACCAATCCACCGCCAACACCAGCACCAGGCCGACGACCGGAATCGCCGGGATCGCAGTGAGGGTTGCCGCCAGAATCACCAGCGCCGAGCCGGGTATGCCGTGGGCACCCTTGGAGGTGATCAGCGATACCAGCAGGATGGTCAGCAGGTCGGTCATCGACAACGGTGTGCCGGTGGCATTGGCGATAAACACGATGGCCAGTGTCAGGTAGATGGAGAAACCGTCGAGGTTGAATGAATAGCCCGTCGGAATCACCAGGCCCACGGTGGAGCTGCCGATACCCAGGTGTTCGAGTTTGCGCATGATCTGTGGCAACACGGCGTCGGAAGAGGCGGTGCCCATCACGATCAGCAGTTCTTCGCGCAGGTATTTGAGCAACGGCAGCATGCGCAGGCCGGACAGGCGCATCACCAGGCCGAGGATCAGTGCGACGAACGCGAAGCAGGTCAGGTAGAACAGGCCCACCAGGCTGCCCAGGTGTTGCAGGGAGTCCAGGCCATAGGTGCTGGTGGTGAACGCGATTGCACCGAACACGCCGATGGGCGCCAGGCGCACGATTATGCCCATGATGCGAAACACGATATGGCTCAATTCGTTGATCAGCCGCGAAATCCCCGACGCCGACTCACCCACCAGGTTCAACGCGCTGCCGAACAGCACCGAGAACAGCAGCACTTGCAGCACGTTATTGTCGGCAAACGCGCCGATCACCGAGTTGGGGATCAGGTCCATCAGGAACTGGCTGGTGCCGCGGATGTGCTGGCCCTTGTCGGCCAGTTCATTCAGGCCTGCGGACGATAACTGCTCCAGGTGGATATTGGCGCCTTGGCCGATACCGGTGCTGAAGGCCATCACCAGGCCGATCACCAGGGCGACGGTGGTGAGCACTTCAAAGTAGATCACCGACTTGAGGCCGATGCGCCCGACTTTCTTCAAGTCGCCGGCGCCGGAGATGCCGCTGACCACGACGCAAAACACGATCAGGCCGATCAGCATCTTGATCAGCTTGATAAAGCCGTCACCCAGGGGTTTGAGTTGCGAGGAGAATTCGGGAAGGGCCAAGCCGCACACGATGCCTAAGATCAGGCCGATCACGACTTGCAGGAAAATCGAACGCGAGCACCATCTGAGCATGGGAAGGATCTCTATTCGGTGCCCTGGTGGTTCCAGGGCTTAATTGTTGTGGTCATACCGGTAAGTCCAGTGCGGGGCCAGTCTACGCCGGGTTTTTTTGAAACTACAAGTAAATATTCGTCGGTTGACAGGTCCCGGTCTGACCAGTTGGTCGGTGAAGGTGATGCTTGAGCGGTTGGCGGGGGTAAAATTTTTTCGCTTATCATCCCGGGCCAAGCGTATGAGGTGATGGATGGAAATATCAGGACTGACCCCCGATGAAAACGGGCAAATGCACTGCACCTGGCGCACGGCCGCGCCGCAATACCCGCCTTATCACGATCATGAGTGGGGCGTGCCGGTAGCAGACGACGTGCAGTTGTTCGAAAAAATCTGCCTGGAAGGCTTTCAGGCGGGGCTGGCGTGGATCACCATCCTGCGCAAGCGCGAGGCGTTTCGGGCGGCGTTCGAGGGGTTCGATTTTCGCCGGCTGGCGCAGTATGGCGAGGCCGATATCGAGCGTCTGATGAATGATCCGGGCATCGTGCGCAACCGGGCCAAGATCGTCTCGGTCATCAACAATGCACGGCGTGCCTGCGAGCTGGTGGACGAAACCGGCTCATTGGCGCACTGGATGTGGGCGTTCGAGCCGGGTGAGGAAGAACGCCCGGCGGTGGTGGACCTGGCCTACTGGTCCGCCAACCCCACCTCGCCGGCATCGATACGCCTGTCCAGGGCCCTGAAGAAACGCGGCTGGACGTATGTGGGGCCGACCACGATGTACGCGTTGATGCAGGCCATGGGCATGGTCAATGACCACCTCGAAGGTTGTGCCTGCCGCCAACGGATCGAGGACCTGCGCCGCGCCTTCAAGCGCCCGTGACTGATCGGATGAGTGTCACCTGGGGGGCCGGATTATTTGGGCAAGGGCGTGAGCACGTCGGCCTTGTCATCCAGCACCATCACCACCAGCAGCTTGGCCGGCTTCGTCTGGCTGGCGTTGCTGGATTCGAAGTGCCGCGAACCGGCGGGTTCGTAGAAGGTCTCGCCGGCCTTGTAGGTCACGGCCTTTTCGTCGTTGACCCGTGAGGTGATTTCACCTTCCAGCACATAGGCCACGGCGGTGCCCGTGTGGCTGTGGGGCACGGTCGCCTGGCCGGGGGCGTAGCTCACGGTGAGCATGATGGTTTTCTTGCCGGGCACGTTGACCAGGGCGTGCTCTTGCAGCACCTTGATCGATTCCTGGTTGTACACCGGCTCATGGGCGAAGGCGCCGAACGAAGCGAGCATCAGGGAGGCTGTGATCAGTCGTTTCATGATGAGGTTTCCGAGTGATTCGAGACGCTTTCACCCTACGCCCAGGGCGGCGGGTGACCAATGACCAATCCTGCGCAAGGCCGGGAGACCAATCGGTCAATGATCGAAGTCCAGGCGTGTAGCCAGGCACTGGCGGGTCAGTTCGATAAAGCCTTGCAGCGCCGGCAGCTCAAAGTGCGCGCGCAGTTCTTCGGCGCTGGCCCAGCGCCCGTTGACGGACCACAGGTCGGGGTCCACCGGGCTGCGGTGCACGGCATAATCCAGGCAGCCCGGCGCGCTGCGCACCGCCAGGGCAATCTTTTGCAGATGCTCGCCGAGCTCGGACGAACGCCCGGCGGCGGCACGAACGTGAACGGTGTTGAAGGCACTGGCAGGCATGGCGATGGTCTCCGGGGCGGGGTCAGTGCACAGGCTAGGGGCTGATCGCGCCGGGACCAATGACCAATTCGCCGGAAAGTCCGTCAGCCAATTTGCTGGAGGATGTCGCGCACCTTGTCCAGGGCCGGGTCGATGTCGAGGGTTTCGATGGCGCCAAAGCCGATGATCAGCCCCGGGCGAACCGGTGTCTCGTGGAAGAACACGTCCAGCGGGTACAGCCCCACCTCCACCTGGCGCGCCAGCCCGATCAGCAGGGGAATGTTCACCGCCACCTTGCACAGCGCCGCCATATGGAACCCGGCCACGGTCGGCACCGCTTCGAACCACGGTGACAGGTCGCCCGCCAGGCGCTGCAGAATGCGCTCGCGGCGCCCTGCGTACACGTTGTGGCAGCGGCGGATGTGCTTGAGCAGGTAACCCTCGCTGATGAACTTGGCCAGCGCCCATTGCGGCAGGGTGGAGCTGTGCTGGTCGGTCAATTGCTTGGCCTTGACGACCGCACCAAGCAGCACCGGTGGCAGCACCAGATAGCCCAGGCGCAATTCGGGCAGCAGGGTCTTCGAGAAAGTGCCGACATAGGTCACCACGCCCCGGGTATCCATGCTTTGCAGCGAGTCGGTGGGGCGACCTTCGTAGCGGAATTCGCTGTCGTAGTCGTCTTCGATCACGATAGCGCCCAGCTCGAACGCACGTGCCAGCAGCGCTTCACGGCGTGGCAGGCTCATGGGCATGCCGAGGGGGAACTGGTGTGAAGGCGTGACGTAGATCAGGCGTGTGCCGTCGGGAATCAGTTCGACTCGGATACCTTCTGCGTCCACCGGCACGCCCTGCACATGGGCGCCCATCGCCGTGAACAGCTGGCGCGCGGGGCTGTAGCCGGGGTCTTCCATGGCGACGGTGCAGCCCGGTTCCAGCACCACGCGTGCGAGCAGGTCCAGGGCCTGCTGCGCGCCATTGGTGACCACGATGTCGCTGTCGCGGCATTTGACCCCGCGCGAAAACGCGATGTGCCCGGCGATGGCATCGCGCAGCACCGGCAGCCCCTCGGGCTGGCTGTAGAAACCGCTGTTCTGGGCGATCCGGCGCAAGGCGTCCTGGGTGCAGCGCCGCCATTCATCCTGGGGGAACTGGGTGCGCGTGGTGGCACCACCGATGAATTCGTAGCGCAGGGTGCTGTCGCGGGTGGGGTGGCGCATGGGCGAGGGCAGCGATGCCCATCTGGCCAGGCTGGTGGCGCAGGCCAGTTCGGTGGCAATCGGCAGGTGGTTGCTCTGGGGCGTGCGGGCGCTGACGAAGGTGCCGCGGCCCGTCTGGCCTACCAGCAAACCCTCGTAGGTCAGGGTCGCGTAGGTGTCGGAGACGGTCTTGCGGGACACGCCCAATTGTTCCGCCAGCAAGCGGCTCGGCGGCAGTTGCGCGCCGGCGGCCAGGCGCCCGGAACTGATCGCTTCGCGCAGTTGCCGGTAAAGCTGATCGGCCAAATCCTTTCGCCCGTTGATCACGACGTGCAGTTCCATGTTTCACCCTGTGGCATTCAAACTGCGACCAGATTACTCGTAATAACCCAGTCAGGAAAACGCCCAAAACGGCCTCCTCAAAAACCGCCGGATTGGCTATAGGGCTTATTCCACGTGGGCTTTAGGCTGGCCTGTCATCGAGCCGATATCAGAGACCACTCCCATGGAACCGCGCCTGGATTACTACGCCGCCTCACCGCAAGCGCTCAAGGGCATGCTGATGCTGGAAGCGAACACCTTTGGCCTGTCGATCGAAAAGCCGTTGCTGGAATTGATCAAGATCCGCGTCTCGCAGCTCAACCACTGCGGGTTCTGCACCGACATGCATTCGATGGCAGCGCGTCAACGGGGCGAAAGCGAGCGCCGCCTGTTTGCCTTGTGCGTCTGGCGCGATTCGCCGTTTTTCTCGGCGCGGGAGAAGGCCGCGTTGGCCTGGAGCGAGTCGGTAGCATCGCTGCCGACCTCGGGGGTGCCGGATGAACTGTTTGCGGCGGTGCGCCTGGAGTTCAGCGAGCAGGAACTGGTGGACCTGACCATGGCGGTGTCCAGCATCAGTGGCTGGAACCGCCTGGCGGTGAGTTTTCGGCAGCAGCCGCCGAACGCCTGATCAGGACAGGAAACCGCCGTCCACGTTCAGCGACACGCCGGTGGTGTAGCTGGACGCATCGCTGGCCAGAAACAGCACCGCACCGGCCATCTCGCTCGGCTCGGCCACGCGCTTGAGCGGGATCTGTGCCAGGGCCATTTTCAGGATCGAATCGTTCTTCACCAGGGCCGAAGCGAACTTGGTGTCGGTAAGGCCCGGCAGCAGGGCGTTGCAACGAATGCCGAAGGCCGCGCACTCCTTGGCGAACACCTTGGTCATGTTGATCACGGCGGCCTTGGTCACCGAATAGATGCCCTGGAACACGCCCGGGGAAATCCCGTTGATCGACGCAACGTTGATGATGCTGCCGCCGCCGTTCTCGCGCATCAGCTTGCCGGCTTCCACCGACATGAAGAAGTAACCGCGGATATTCACGTCCACGGTTTTCTGGAAGGCGCCGAGGTCGGTGTCCAGCACGTTGCAGAACTGCGGGTTGGTGGCGGCGTTGTTGACCAGGATGTCCAGGCGGCCGAACTGCTCGCGAATCCCGGCGAACACCTGGGTGATCTGCTCCATCTCACCAATATGACAAGCCACGGCCGTGGCCTTGCCGCCGTCGGCGATAATCGCATCGGCCACGTGCTGGCAGCCTTCCAGCTTGCGGCTGGAGACGATCACATGGGCGCCTTGCTGGGCGAGCAGTTTGGCGATGGCCTCGCCGATACCCCGGCTGGCGCCGGACACAAACGCGATCTTGCCGTCGAGGTCGAACAGGTGGGTCTTGGACATGGAGGGTTCCTTGTTCTTGTAGTCAGAGGGCTGATTTACCGATGACGGCCAGGCTCATCTGCTCCAGCAGCTTGTTCATGTGGATGAACTGCGCAAAGCGTTTGTCCTGGGTCTGGCCGTGGAAGAAGCGGTAGTAGATCTGTTGCACGATGCCGGCCAGGCGGAACAGGCCGTAGGTGTAGTAGAAGTCGAAGTTATCGATGCGAATACCCGCGCGTTCGGCGTAATAGTCCACGAACTGGCGACGGGTGAGCATGCCGGGGGCATTGCTCGGTTGGCGGCGCATCAATTGGACGGGCGCCGGGTCGGCCGCTTCTATCCAGTAGGCGAGGGTGTTGCCCAAGTCCATCAGCGGGTCGCCCAGGGTGGTCAGCTCCCAGTCCAGCACGCCGATGATCTGCATCGGGTTGTGTGGATCGAGGATCACGTTGTCGAAGCGGTAGTCGTTGTGCACGATGCTCGACGTGGGATGGTCGGCGGGCATCTTGTCATTGAGCCAGGCACGCACGGCTTCCCAGCGTGGGGCGTCGGGAGTCAGGGCTTTCTCGTAGCGGTCGCTCCAGCCACGGATCTGACGTTCCACATAGCCTTCTGGCTTGCCCAGGTCGGCCAGGCCGCAGGCGCTGTAGTCCATCTGGTGCAATTCGACGAATTTGTCGATGAAGCTTTTGCACAGCGCCTCGGTTCGAGTGGCGTCCAGGCCCAGTTCGGCGGGCAAGTCGGAGCGCAGGATAATGCCGTTGACCCGCTCCATCACATAGAACTCGGCGCCGATCACCGAATCATCGGTGCAATGCACGTAGGCCTTGGGGCAGTACGGGAAGCCATCTTTCAGTTGGTTGAGAATGCGGTATTCGCGGCCCATGTCGTGGGCAGACTTGGCCTTGTGGCCAAAGGGCGGGCGACGCAGGACGAATTCCTGGCCGGGGTATTCCAGCAGGTAGGTCAGGTTCGACGCGCCGCCGGGGAACTGGCTGATGGTCGGTGTGCCATGCAGGCCCGGAATATGCGCCTTGAGGTAGGGATCGATCAGGCTGGCATCAAGTTCTTCGCCTGGGCGAATCTGGGTCGATTGGTCGTTAAGCGCCATGCTTATCCCTTCTGCTTATTCTAAAGGCCTCGGACTATTTCCTAATCTAATGCGCGCAGCCGCCCAGCGACAAGGTCGGGGCGGCTTAATAGGTTAGCGTGTTGGATGATAATCAGCGTGCCTGATCGGTCATTTTTCGGGTGGGGGCAGGGCGACCGGCGTGAGTACGGGGCGGCCGGCAAAGTACTCCACCAGGTTGTCGGCCACCCGTTGCACGGTATCGTGAGCGGCTTCCGGCGACAGACCGGCCACATGGGAAGTGAGCACGGTATTGCTCAGGCGCTTGAGCGCATCGGGCACCTTGGGTTCGTCGTCGAACACGTCCAGCGCCGCGCCGCCGATACGCCGCTGTTCAAGGGCTGCCACCAGGTCGTCGGTGACCACCACGCTGCCACGGCCGATATTCACCAGGTAGCCATTCGGCCCCAGCGCGTCCAGCGCGTGGCGGTCGATCAGGTGCCGAGTGCTGGGGCCGCCAGGGGTGGCCAGGATCAGGAAGTCCGAATTGCGTGCCAGCTCCACGGCGGTGGCGCAGTAGGTGTAGTCCACGTCATCACGGGGTTGGCGATTGTGATAGCTCACTTCCATGCCGAAGCCCAGGGACGCGCGCCTGGCGATCTCCAGGCCCACGGCCCCCAGCCCGAGGATGCCTAGCTGCTTGCCGCCCAGGGACGGGCGCATCACCTTGGGCCACTCGCTGCGGCGTACCGCTGCGTCCGTCTGGGGAATGCCGCGTACCAGTGACAGCAGCAAGGCCATGGCGTGGTCGGCCACCGAAGGGGCATTGACCCCGGCACCGTTGGTAACCACGATCCCGCGATTGCTGGCGGCTTGCAGGTCCACATGCTCATAGCCGGCGCCGATCACGCAGATGATCTCCAGCAGCGGCAGGGCGGCGATTTCCTCGGCATACAGGCCCAGCGGACCCCGGGTCAGCACAGCATTGATCTGCCCGCCGTGGGCCTTGATCGCCTGGGCGCGCTCCGCTGGCGTCGGCGCCAGAATCACATGAAAGTCGTTGCTCTCGATGATTTGCAGGTATTCGTTGATGGTTTCGACCAGAACCAGAACAGTGGTGGACATCGGAACGCTCTTCCTGAGGGGTTTGAGGGGCACAGGGGGATCAAGCGGGTTCGCTGGCTTTGCTGTCAAGGGTGTTGTCCGATTTCTTATCTGGCAGCAGGGTATTTCTCACTGCCTCCAGAAACTCGTCCGACAGATCATGGCCGCGAGTTGCACGCGCCAGGGTCAACGCGCCCACGATCATCGAGTAGTGGGCCAGCGCGGCCTGACGGTCTTCGCCTTCCAATTGCATGAATATCCCCACCGATTGCTCCACCCCGTGCAGGAAAGCGTGGTGCAGGGCGGTGTCCGCCGACTCATGACACATGTCCGGGGTAAACGCGGAGATCGGGCAACCGTCGCCCGGGTTGTCGCGGTGCGAGGCCGACAAGTACGGGCGCAGGATGGCCTCCCGAGCGGCCTGCGGGTCGTCACTGCGCTCGATTTTTTCCTGCCAGATCAGGTTCGATTGTTTGAAGGCCAGTTCGCAGGCTTCAGTGGCCAGGGCTTCCTTGGAGGCGAAGTGCCCGTAGAAGCCTCCATGGGTCAGGCCGGCGGCGGCCATCACGTCCGACAGGCTGATGCCATGCAGCCCGCGCTCACGGAACAGATGCGTGGCGGACTCGACGATGATTTCGCGGTTGAGTTCGGCTTGTTTGCGGGAGACGCGAGGCATGGGCGGGCTCTCAGAATAAAGGGCGGATACCGCCTGGAAGCTACAGGAATGCGGGCAATTCTAAAATAGATTTGTACGGGAATTTATAACGCCTGCCCCCGAAAAATGCCTGCTCCGTACAACCGTTCCTCAGCTAAGTCTTTGCTTATTCAGGAGAATCCCGGACAATCGCGCCCCTTCTATGGTCGGGGCGCTGCCTGTCAGGTTTTTCTGACTCGTCCCGGCCGTGTAAATGCGGAGATCCGACCGGATGAATGATCAGGCCAATAGCGTCGACGAACGCTATGCAACGACACCTGCAACCCTCGCAAGCTGGAGCCGCCAGGACACTACCTGGATGCTCGGGCTGTTCGGTACGGCGATTGGCGCCGGTACTTTGTTTTTGCCCATCAATGCCGGCCTGGGTGGCTTCTGGCCGCTGCTGATCCTGGCGGTGCTGGCGTTCCCGATGACGTTCTTTGCCCACCGTGGCCTGACCCGGTTCGTCCTGTCCGGGCGTGAAGGTTCCGACATCACCGACGTGGTTGAAGAACACTTCGGCCTCAAGGCCGGTGCGGTGATCACCCTGCTGTACTTCTTTGCGATCTTTCCGATCCTGCTGATCTACAGCGTGGCGTTGACCAACACCGTCAGCAGCTTCATGGAACACCAGTTGCACATCCTGCCGCCGCCCCGGGCGATCCTGTCGTTCGTGCTGATCCTCGGCCTGTTGGCGGTGGTGCGCTGCGGTGAGCAAGTGATCGTCAAGGCCATGAGCCTGATGGTGTATCCATTCATCGTCGCGCTGCTGTTCCTCGCGGTGTACCTCATCCCGCACTGGAATGGCGGCATTCTCAGCACCGCCAGCGAGGTGCCGGCACCGTCGGCCTTGCTCAGCACCCTGTGGCTGGCGATTCCGGTGATGGTGTTCTCGTTCAACCATTCGCCGATCATTTCGGCTTTTGCGGTGGACCAGAAGCGTCAGTACGGCGCGCACGCCGACGAGCGCAGCTCGCAGATCCTGTCCCGCGCGCACGTGCTGATGGTGGTGATGGTGCTGTTCTTCGTGTTCAGCTGCGTGCTGACCCTGTCTCCGGCGCAACTGGCCGAAGCCAAGGCGCAGAACCTGTCGATCCTGTCGTACCTGGCCAACCACTTCAATAACCCGACCATCGCCTTTGCCGCGCCGTTGATTGCGTTCGTGGCGATTGCCAAGTCGTTCCTGGGTCACTACATCGGTGCCAGCGAAGGCCTCAAGGGCCTGGTGCTCAAAACCGGTCGCCGCCCGGCCGCCAAGACCCTGGATCGCTTGACCGCCGCCTTTATGCTGGTGGTGTGCTGGATTGTCGCCACGCTGAACCCGAGCATCCTCGGCATGATCGAGGCCCTGGGCGGTCCGATCATTGCGTCGATCCTGTTCCTGATGCCGATGTATGCGATCCGCAAGGTTCCGGCCATGGCCAAATACCGTGGGCAGGCGTCCAATGTGTTTGTCACGGCGGTTGGACTGGTGGCGATTAGTGCGGTGGTGTACTCGCTGATTGCCTGAGCCGTAGCACGGTCTTTCAGGCACGGCAGATCTAAAAATGTGGGAGCGGGCTTGCCCGCGAATGCGGTCTATCAGTCACATTGCCAGTGACTGACCTACCGCACTCGCGAGCAAGCCCGCTCCCACTTTTGTTTTGTGGTGTTATCAAGTCAGTATGTCAGCAAAAAAAACGCCGCGTATCTTTCGATACGCGGCGTTTTCATTGCATCAACACCTTAGGCTTGAATCACCGGGATGTTGGCGCTTGCAGCGATTTTGCGGAACTCGGCGATCTGGTCGAAGTTCAGGTAGCGGTAGACGTCACTGGCCATGGTGTCCAGTTTGGCCGCGTAGCCCATGTACTCTTCGACAGTCGGCAGGCGACCCAGGGTGGATGCCACTGCCGCCAGCTCGGCCGATGCCAGGTAGACGTTTGCACCATCACCCAGGCGGTTCGGGAAGTTACGGGTCGACGTCGATACAACGGTCGAGTTCGGCTCTACACGTGCCTGGTTACCCATGCACAGCGAGCAGCCCGGCATTTCCATGCGCGCGCCGGCCTTGCCGTAGATGCCGTAGTAGCCTTCCTCGGTCAGTTGGTGAGCGTCCATCTTGGTCGGCGGCGACAGCCACAGACGGGTTGGCAGCTGCCCCTTGACCTGATCCAGCAGTTTACCGGCAGCACGGAAGTGACCGATGTTGGTCATGCACGAACCGATGAACACTTCGTCGATCTTCTCGCCAGCAACGCTGGACAGCAGACGGGCGTCGTCCGGATCGTTCGGTGCGCAGAGCACAGGCTCGTTGATGTCGGCCAGGTCGATCTCGATGATTTCGGCGTATTCGGCGTCGGCATCGGCTTCCATCAGCTCAGGGTTCTTGACCCAGGCTTCCATCGCTTGGGCGCGACGTTCCAGTGTACGTGCATCGCCGTAGCCTTCACCGATCATCCAGCGCAGCAGGGTGATGTTGGAGTTCAGGTACTCGGTGATGGACTCTTTGGACAGCTTGATGGTGCAACCGGCAGCGGAGCGTTCAGCCGACGCGTCGGACAGCTCGAAAGCCTGTTCCAGCGTCAGGCCTTCCAGGCCTTCGATTTCCAGGATGCGGCCGGAGAAGGCGTTTTTCTTGCCTTTCTTCTCGACGGTCAACAGACCTTTCTGGATGGCGTAGTAAGGAATCGCATGAACCAGGTCACGCAGGGTGATGCCAGGTTTCATCTTGCCTTTGAAACGCACCAGGATCGATTCCGGCATGTCCAGTGGCATCACGCCAGTGGCTGCGGCGAACGCGACCAGGCCCGAACCGGCCGGGAACGAAATGCCCATCGGGAAACGGGTGTGGGAGTCACCACCGGTACCGACGGTATCCGGCAGCAGCATGCGGTTCAGCCAGCTGTGGATGATGCCGTCGCCTGGACGCAGCGAAACACCGCCACGGGTCATGATGAAGTCAGGCAGGGTGTGGTGGGTGGTCACGTCGATCGGCTTTGGATAGGCCGCGGTGTGGCAGAACGACTGCATCACCAGATCGGTCGAGAAGCCCAGGCACGCCAGGTCTTTCAGTTCGTCACGGGTCATCGGACCGGTGGTGTCCTGAGAGCCGACGGTGGTCATCTTCGGTTCGCAGTAGGTGCCAGGACGAACGCCTTTGCCTACCGGCAGACCGCATGCCTTGCCGACCATTTTCTGTGCCAGGGTGAAGCCCTTGCCGGTGTCGACAGGCGCTTCAGGCAGCTTGAACAGGTCGGTTGGGCCCAGGCCCAGTTCGGCGCGCGCCTTGTCGGTCAGGCCGCGACCGATGATCAGCGGGATACGGCCACCGGCGCGGACTTCGTCCAACAGCACCGGGGTCTTCATTTCGAAGGTGGTGATGACTTCGTCGGTGCCGTGTTTGCAGACTTTGCCAGCATGCGGGTACAGGTCGATCACGTCGCCCATGTTCATGTTGGACACGTCGAATTCGATCGGCAGTGCGCCGGCATCTTCCATGGTGTTGTAGAAGATAGGTGCGATCTTGCTGCCGAAGCAGAAGCCGCCGGCGCGCTTGTTCGGCACATAAGGGACGTCGTCGCCGAAGAACCACAGCACGGAGTTGGTCGCGGATTTACGCGAGGAACCGGTACCGACCACGTCACCGACGTAGGCGATCGGGAAGCCTTGGCCGCGCATCTCTTCGATCTGCTTCATCGGGCCGGTCTTGCCTTGCTCGTCCGGCACGATGCCTTCGCGAGCCATTTTCAGCATGGCCAGGGCGTGCAGCGGGATGTCAGGGCGGGACCAGGCATCCGGAGCAGGGGACAGGTCGTCGGTGTTGGTTTCGCCGGTGACCTTGAACACGCGCAGGCTGATCTTGTCGGCCAGGACAGGGCGGTTGCTGAACCATTCGCCGTCGGCCCAGGACTGGATCACGGCCTTGGCGTGGGCGTTGCCTTTCTTGGCTTTTTCAGCCACGTCGTGGAAGGCATCGAACATCAGCAGGGTGTGCTTGAGTTGCGCGGCGGCAACCGGAGCCAGTTCGGCGTCGTCGAGCAGGTCGACCAGGGTCACGATGTTGTAGCCACCCTGCATGGTGCCGAGCAGCTCAACGGCGCGCTTCTTGTCCAGCAGAGGGGAGGTGGCTTCACCCTTGGCCAGGGCGGCCAGGAAACCGGCCTTGACGTAGGCAGCTTCGTCAACGCCTGGCGGAATGCGGTTGGTGATCAGGTCAACGAGGAATTCTTCTTCGCCAGCCGGGGGATTCTTCAGCAGCTCGACCAGGCCTGCGGTTTGTTCGGCGTTAAGCGGCTGGGGAACGATACCCAGGGCGGCACGCTCTTCGATATGTTTGCGGTAGGCTTCAAGCACAGTTATTACCCTCATCAGTGGTCCCACGGGACGCTCATCCAGAAATGAACGGCACGCATGCGCTCGGGGGCTTTTTGGGCCGCAAAGCCAGCGCTGCCGGCATTCCTCACAGAAGCTGCTTTCAAAGTTTTACGCCTGCAGAACGGAGCTGATGAGGGTTGGCGAGGGCGTTGACCTACCGAGTCAAGACCATCGCCAACACCGTTCTGAAGGAACGACTGTGCTCGTGACGCTTTGAAAACAGCTTCCAGCGGATTATTGGCGCCTTACAAGGCCGGATGATTCTACGGCAAAAAATTTCTAAAGGTAAGTTGCCTCGCCAAGTTTGCTGGGTGATCAACCTTAGACAAAGGGCTAACATGACGCATTGTTTCGCTGATGTGCGTGTCGCTGCCCATGTCCAACTCAACCATCAAGACTCCCTGCGTCGGTCTGTGCTCCACGGTCTACGGCGATCTCGTGTGCCGTGGCTGCAAGCGCTTCCACCACGAAGTCGTGCAGTGGAACGGTTACAACGAAGAAGAAAAACGCGCCGTGTGGCTGCGCCTGGAGCAATTGCTGGTGCAGGTGATGGCCGGCAAGCTGGAGGTATTCGATCCCAAGGCCCTGCGCAGTCAGCTGGAGCAGCGCAAGATTCGCTTCGTGCCGCACCAGTCCGAATACTGCTGGGCCTACCAGTTGATCGCCCGTGGCGCCCGGGTGATCTCCAACCTGGAAGCCTATGGCATGGTGCTGTTGCCGGAGTTTCGGGAGTGGGCCCTGCCGGAATTGCGCGATGCCATTGACCGGGAGTTCTTCATCCTCTCTGAAGCGCATTACCAGCGCTATATCGCCCCTGGGTTTCTCAAGGATGTATTTTCCACCTGACACCCTACAAAGCATTTGTGGAGATTTTCATGGTTTGAAAGGGCAGTGTCAGGGCTTGGTGGCCATCTCTTCCAGATGGTCCATCAACTCCTGGGGCTTGAGCACCAGCACATCGCTTTCCACCTCATCGAGCACCACCTCCGCCGTATTGCCGATCAGCGCTCCGGAAATACCGGTACGTCCCACCGTGCCGATGATGGTCACGCTGGCGTGCCATTTAAGTGCTGCATGGGGAATCAGTACATCCGCCGGGCCTTCCACCACATGCAGGTGGGCGTCGTCCACGTCGAATTCGGCCTGGAAGGCCTTGCATTGCTCGCGGTAGCGCGTCTCGATGGTTTCCTTGAGCTGGAACGTCGGGTCCGCCGCCGACAGCATGGGCGATGGATGGGCGGTGATCACATGCAGTTGCGCCTTGGCCAGGCGGGCGATGTCGAAACCGTGGTCGATGATGGAGTTATGCAGCGATCGATGCTCGCTATCGGTATTGCCCACATCGATTGCCGCCAGGATCACGCCGCCCGCCCAGGGCGTTGCGGTCTTGACCAGCAGCACCGCCGTCGGGCAATAGCGCAGCAGTTTCCAGTCGGCCGGGGTCAGCAAAGCCTTTTTCAGCGGGCTGTCGGGGAAGTGCTGCTTGACCACCAGGCCACAACCCTCGGCCTGCTGCACGTCAATGATGGTTTCATGCAGGCTGTCATTCCAGGCCTGCTCGGTGGTGACGCTATAGCCGTCCTCTTGCAGCCCCGCCTTGAGCAGGCTCAACAGCGCCGAGTGTTCGTGCTTGCGGTCGCACACCAGCAAGTGCAGGTGCGCGCCGGTGACGCCGGCGATCAGTTTGGCGCGCTTGAGGGCCAGGCTTTCCGGATGTTCGGGCTCGATGACCACCAGGATGCTGCGAATGGCTTGCATGGACGGATCTCCGGGGCGAGAACGAAAGGGTCTGGCACAACTATAGTTGCTGCGCGCCAGACGTCATCTTGACGCGCATCAAGGCCGGTGGCTGGTGGTCTGCGGCGCGGTCGGTATAATCGGCGCCCTTTTGTGACCCTTTTTGCCCGTGAGCCTGATGAACCTGCCCGAAATCCACGAATTCCTCGGCTGCCGCACCCCCGATGCCTGGGTCCAGGCCGCGCTGGCCGACCAGGACACCTTGCTGATCGACCACAAGAATTGCGAATTCAAAGCCGCCAGCACCGCCCTGAGTCTGATCGCCAAGTACTACAGCCATGTTGACCTGATCAATATGATGTCGCGCCTGGCCCGTGAAGAGCTGGTGCACCACGAACAGGTCATGCGCCTGATGAAAAAGCGCAAAGTCGAGTTGCGTCAGTTGAATGCCGGTCGGTATGCCTCGGGTTTGCGCAAAGTGGTGCGCACCCATGAACCGGTCAAACTGGTGGACACCCTGGTGGTTGGCGCTTTTATCGAAGCCCGCAGTTGCGAGCGTTTCGAAGCGCTGGTGCCGCATTTGGACGAAGAACTCGGCAAGTTCTACTTCGGTCTGCTCAAAAGCGAGGCGCGGCACTTCCAGGGTTATCTGAAACTGGCCTACCAGTACGGTGACGCCAAGGACATCGCTCAGGTGATCGAGCGCGTGAGGGCGGCCGAGCAGGAACTGATCGAGTCACCCGACATCGAGTTCCGCTTTCACAGTGGCGTGCCAGCCTGAGGCCACGGCCACGCCGATCAGCGCGGTGATTGCCACCAGCAACAGGATCACCGTCTGCGTTCCCAGCGGCGCGGCCAGCAGCGCAATCAGCAGGCCGGCCAGCGGCTGGGCCAGGTTGTTGAGCAGGGTGATCACGCCCACGGTCTTGCCGAAGTCCTGCACCGGAATCACCCGTTGACGGGTGCTGCGCAGATAAACGTTGAACATTTTGTCGAAGCCGGTGACCAGCAGGAAGCCGACGGCGTACACCCAGACCCCCGGGCTCAACGCCATGATCAACGCGCCGACGCCAATCATCGAGTAGGACAGGCCGCCCAACACCTTCAGCGACAGTCCGGCGCGCGCCAGGTAAAACAGAATCCCGATGGTCACCAGCGCGCCCGCCGCTTGCAGCAGGGCGTAGGCGTCCTTGCCCGCCGAGAACTGGCCGGTGACCATCGCCGCCGATGTGGCCAGGGTCACGCCGATGATCAGGTTGACGCCCACTGCCAGGGTGATGATGCGCTTGAGCTCCGCCAGGCGGCGGATATGCCCGAAGGCAATCAGCACGGGGCGCAACCAGATGTCCCGGTGCTGCTCGAACACTTCCAGATGCACCTGGCTGCGGCGCTGCCACACGCGCATCGCCAGGTCCGCCAGCAGGAACAGGCCGGCCACCGTCAGCACCACCCAGGACCAGCTCCAGGCTTCGAGCATCAATGCCGCCAACAGCGGGCCCAGCACCAGCCCGGTCTGGTCGGCAATCTGCGAATAGGAAAGGGTCTTGGTGTAGCTATAGTGCTGGAAAATATGCGGCATCAGCACTTCACGGGCCATGATGCCCTGGGTGGTCAACACGCCGCACAGTGCCGAGAGCAGCACGATCCAGTGAATGCCGCCGAACGCGGCGTACAATGCGACCGCCAGTACGCAGGCCAGCGCCCGATAAATCTGGCTGATGTGCAGAATACGCACCGGGGAAAACCTGTCGCACAAGGCCCCGCACACGGGGAACGCCAGGTAGCGAGGCAATGACTCGACGAAAAATGCCAGCCCCGCCCAGGACACGCTGCCGGTGGTCTGAAATACGATCAGCGGGACGATGAACAACAGAATCTGGTCTGCCAGCCGCGAGAGAAACAGAGAAATAAAGAACGCCAGGTAGTCCTTGCGCATACCGCTCCTTGTGAATGGCGTTAAAGACTGCAGGCTTTTTGTAAAAAACTCTTAAAACCATGAAGCTTCGTCGGGCAATGCTGGCCAGCTGCTTTAGTTGCGCAGCTTGCCACCTATAATGCCCGCACTTCAATCCGTGTCGCACATTGAGAATTTATGGAAAACCTGGGACTGGGCAAAGTCTTGCTCGTTGAGGACGACGAGAAGCTGGCCGGGCTGATCGCGCATTTTCTGTCACAGCATGGCTTTGACGTGCACGTGGTGCACCGTGGCGATGAAGCCCTGGCCGCGTTCCTGGACTTCAAGCCCAAGATCGTCGTGCTCGACCTGATGCTGCCCGGCCAGAGCGGCCTGCATGTGTGCCGCGAAATCCGCACCGTGTCCGACACGCCTATCGTGATTCTCACGGCCAAGGAAGACGACCTGGACCATATCCTGGGCCTGGAGTCCGGCGCCGATGACTACGTGATCAAGCCGATCAAGCCTCCGGTGCTGCTGGCACGCCTGCGCGCATTGCAACGCCGTCAGGCGCCGGAGCCGACCGTGCGCGGCTCCCTGACGTTCGGCCGGTTGGTGATCGACCGCAGTTGCCGGGTGGTCAGCCTGGGCGACGACAAGCTCGATCTGACCACCATGGAGTTCGAGCTGCTTTGGCTGCTGGCCAGCAATTCCGGGTCCATCCTGTCCCGCGATGACATTCTCAACCGCATGCGCGGCATTGCCTTCGACGGCCTTAACCGCAGCGTCGACGTGTACATCAGCAAGCTGCGCGGCAAACTCAACGACAACCCCCGGGAGCCGGTGTGCATCAAGACCATCTGGGGCAAGGGCTACTTGTTCAACCCGTTTGCGTGGGAGGTCTAGATGCTGCGGCTTTACATGCGCCTGTACATCATCCTGGCGCTGGGACTGGCGGGAGCGATCTGGCTGGTCAACTACACCTTCGACGAATTGCTCCCCGAAGCCAACGAAACCTACAACCGCGAGGCCCTGCGCGGCCCGGCCTACGGCCTGGTCGAGCAGCTGCGCCCTCTGGCCGGCGAAGACCGCGCCGCGCGATTGGCCGAACTGCAACCCCACTATGGACTGCACCTCAAGCTGGTGCAGCGCGATGAGCTGGCGCTGAGTGCCCGCGAGCAGCACTTGCTGGCCACCGGAAAGCTGGTGGTGCGCGGTGATTTCATGGAATTCATCGCCAATATCGACGGTGGTCCGCAATTGCTCAACATCAAGCTGCCCGAGGAGCCCAAGTGGTTGTACCTGTGGGCCTACAGTCTGTTGGGGTTGAGCCTGGCGATTGTCTTGTATTTCTGGGTGCGCCCGCATTGGCGCGACCTGGAGCATATCCGCCTGGCGGCGCAACGTTTCGGTGACAACGACCTGGGTTCGCGCATTCTGCTGCCACGACGCTCCACCGTGCGCGAACTGGCCGGGCACTTCAACCAGATGGCCGAGCGTATCGAAAGCCTGATCGCCAACCAGCGCGAACTGACCAACGCGGTGTCCCACGAGCTGCGTACGCCCATCGCACGCCTATCGTTCGAACTCGACCAGCTCAAGCAGCAAACCGACCCTCGCCAGCGGCGTGAGCTGATCAGCGATATGTACGCCGACCTCGGCGAGCTGGAAGAAATGGTCTCCGAACTGCTGACTTACGCCAGCCTGGAGCGTGGCGCCACCCAGGTGACGCGCGAGCGCATCGAAGCCCACAGCTGGCTCGACAGCGTGATCGGCAGTGTCGCCCTGGAGGCCGAGGCCGCTGGCGTTCAACTGTCATTGCGCACCTGCGAGGTGGACTTTATCCAGATCGAGCCGCGCTTTATGGCGCGTGCGGTGATCAACCTGCTGCGCAACGCCATACGTTACGCGGAGCGCCGGGTGGAAGTGTCGCTGGTCAAGTTCGGCAGTGGCTATGAAGTGCGCGTGTGCGACGACGGCCCTGGCGTGCCCGAGGAGGGCCGGGCGAAGATCTTCCAGCCGTTCATGCGCCTGGACGCCAGTCGCGATCGCCGCACCGGTGGCTTCGGCCTCGGCCTGGCGCTGGTGCAGCGTGTGTCGCAATGGCATGGTGGGCAGGTGGAAGTGCTGGATTCGGAGTGGGGCGGGGCGTCGTTCCGCATGACCTGGGCCTACGCCGAATAAGGCGGCCCGCGCCGAGGGCGCGGGCCGGCGCTTCAGAAGCTGTATTCGATCAACCCCATCACCGATGTCTGCAAGCGCCGCTCCACAATCGGGCTTTTGCCGGCTTCATCCGCCAGGTACTGCACATCCAGCAAAGTGCTGAACTGTGTGTGCTCGCTGATCGGCAGGCTCCAGGTCAGGTTCAGGCCGTTGCTGACCAGCCCACCCTTGGTGTTGTACGCGCGAAAGCGGCTGCGGGCGGCCTGGCCGGTGGTCACGCCGTACCAGGTCTGCAGGTAGTTATCGTCACCGAAGCGGCTGCTGATGGCGGCATCCACGCTGCCGTAGCGGCCATCGTACAGGTTGGTGCCCAGGCTCAGTTCGAGGCTGGTGAAAGCCTTGCCGCTGTCCTTGTGATCGTCTTCCTTGAGTGCATGCTCAAGCGTCGCGCCGACGATCACTGCGTCAAGGCTGTAGCGTGCGCTCACGCCCAATTGCGGGCGCGACTTGATTTCCCCCATGCCCTTGAGCCGGTCGGCGCCCAGGCGCCCGCTCTTGGTTTTGTCTTTGCGCGAGCCACTGAGTCCGACGTAGGTGCTCAGGCTCAAGGCGTTGCCTTCATAACCCCAGCCCAGGCCCTTGTCGGTGTCGAGGAACAGCCCCCACGGGCTGATCACGGCGGCGCCGACCAATGGCGTGGTCACGCGTTCTTCACTGCCGCTGTAGCGGGGCAGGTTGGCCACGCCGGCTTTCAGGCTGTATTCCCAGTCCTGGGCTCGCACGGTGTCGGCACCGCCCAGCAGGCACAGTGAGGTAATCGAGAGGCACAGGTTTTTTACACGCATCGGGCTTTCGTCCAGGTTAGAAAATCAGGGGTGGGTGGGGTGACTCGGTGCGCTTGAAGGCGTAGCCCGAAGCGCTCAGGCCGTTGACCTGGCGGCTGACCGTGTCGCCCAGTCCGTAGCCGTTGCCGGCCAGCACCGCATGGGCGTTGTCCACCGGCAGCAGGATGTAGTCGGTCAGCGGCTGGTCGTGCAATTGGCCGCGGATCACCAGGAAGCCTTCTTCCAGGCGCACGCTGATGCCACTGAGTGGTGCGTCGGGCTCGTGGCTGTTGAGCACTTGATACGTGCCAATGGTGTCGGCCCAGGCCAGGGGCAGCGGCGGTGCTTCGATGCGTTCGCCAATCGCGATGCGCTGGCCGTGGCTGCGTGCGGTCAGCATTTGCCGACCCTGTACGGTCACCACGTCGAGCTGCACCTGGCCAAGCTCGCCCAGGTCCTTGAGCCAGAAGCCCAGTACTTTTTTCTGGGCCCGCAGCCAACCCTGGTCGTCGCGCAGCAGTTCGAAGTCAAGGCCGGCCAGCTCGCCTTGCAGCCGGTCACGCTCGTCCTTGATGCGGAATATGCCCCACGCGGTGGCGTAGAACCCGGCAAGGCGCTTGCGGTCGATGGCCGCCGGTACCTGGCGCAATTTGAGGCCATGGGCCGGCGTCTGGCAGTCTTCGGCGCAGGGTGCATCGCCGCTTTGCGCCTCAAGCATCAGGCGCAGGGTGTCGGTGGTCAGCGTGGCTACCAGGTCTTCGGCATTGCTGTCGTTGGCCATGACGATCACTGCCAGTTGCTGGTCCGGCAACAGGGTCAGTTGCGCGGCGAAGTCATCGCCACCGCCGCTGTGCTGATAGGTACGAATCCCCGGCGCCACCGGCTCGTCGCCACAGGGCGCAAGGAACCATCCCAGGCCCATCTGGCAGTCGAAATCCAGCGCATTGCCGCTGTTCTGCTGGGTGAACATCTGCTCGATCAACGGCTTGCCCAGCACCTGCCTGTCCTTGTAGACACCCCCGGCGAAGAGCATCTGCACGTAATGGCTCAAGTCCTTGGGGCTCGCCCACAAGCCGCCGGCGGCCAGGTCGCGCACCTGGGCGTCGGTGCTGGCGGCGCCGTCCTGATAACCCAGGGCACGGAAGCTGAGCTGCGCGCCGGTGCCGACAAAGCTGGAGTGATACATCTCGAGCGGTGCGAGCAGACTGTGTTGCAGGCGGGTTTCGAAGTCGTTGCCGCTGCTGCGCTCGATGGCCGCTCCCACCAGCGCGTAACCGAGATTGGAGTACGCCACCTGGGTGCCGGGTGGTGTGCTCAGCCATACCCCGGAAAGGCGCATCGGCATCTGGCCCATGGCATAACTGTTACGCAGGTCGCGCAAATGTTCGCTGGGCAAGCCGGACTGATGGCTGAGCAGGCGCCGCAGGGTGATGTCCCGGTCGGCGTCATGCTGGTCGGCGTGGAAGCGCGAGCGCACGTAGAACTCGCGCAAGGTCTGCTGGATCGGCGCATCCAGCGCCAGGCGCTGTTGCTCCACCAGTTGCAGGGCGGCGGTGGCGGTCAGCAACTTGGAAATCGCGCCGGCGCGGAACGCGGTGTTCGGCGTTACCGGCACGCCCAGTGCCTTGTCGGCCATGCCGAAGCCGCGCGCCCAGATCAGTTCCTGACCATTGACCAGCGCGATGGACAGCCCCGGCACATGCTGGCGGGCCATTTCCCGGGGAATGCGGGTTTGCAGGTAGCGAATGATCGCGCTGTAGTCGCCCTTGGGGATCGACGGCGGAGCGGGCGGCTGCCCATGGCAACCCAGGCTGCCCAGCAGACAGCCCAGCAACGGAATACCACGCAATGTGCGAAGCATGAAAAGCATCCGGGTGGTTGGGATGCTCGAATGCTAGGCGCGGGGTCGTCCACGGTCTTTGACAGCTTTGTCGGGAAACTGTCAAAGAATGTTAAGGCGCCAATCCCTGACGAGCATGCCATTGGGCGATGGACTCTTCAGGGTATTCATCGAATTGCAAGTCGCCTTTGCGCACCGAGACCTCCACCCAGGGCGCCCGGGACCCGAGCATCAGGTGGGTATGTTCCGGCGGCACCGGCAGCGGCGTGTCGATGGCTGACGCAAACGGGTGGATCAACTCGGGCCATTCCGGGCTGAACAGCCACAAGGCGGTGCCGCACTGTGAGCAGAAATGCCGCTCGGCCGTGCTCGCATGGGCGCGGCTGGCGCCGCTGGGCTTGAGCCGGGCGTGGTAGATCGAGATCAGCTTGCGCCCGCGCACCTTCAAACTGTTGGCGTCACCGGCCAGGTTGATCGCATAACCGCCACCGCCCTGGGTCTTGCGGCAGATCGAGCAGTAGCAACGCTGGTAGGGATAGGGATGGTCGCTGTGAAGGCTGAACGTCACGGCGCCGCAATGGCAGGATCCTTCGAGCTGCATGGGGTGTCTCCGGTAGTTATCGAGGCTCGGCTTATCGAAGCTTGGCTCTTACCTTAGTTCCATTCAGCCGGAACTGGCCGATTCCGGCATCAAGGTGGCGATCAAGGCCCGGATGGTACCCGGCAGGGCTTCCAGCTCGCGCACCAGGATGCTGCGCTCGCGGATCGCCCAGCTTTCGTCCAGCTTGACCGTCACCAGTTGCATGGTGCGGCTGTGCCGTACGGCGGCGGACTCGGGAATGATGCCGATGCCCACGCCGGCCTCGACCATCCGGCAGATCGCTTCAAAGCTCGACACCTGAATGCGCAACGACAGGTGCTTGCCCAGGCGCTCGACATGTTCACGCAAAAAACTGAGCAGGGTGCTGCCTTCGTGCAGGCCGATGTGTTGATAGGCGAGGGTCTGTTCCAGGCTCACCGAGGTCAGGCCGGCCAGCGGGTGGTCCGTCGGCACGATCAGCACCAGTTCATCGGTGCTGAAGTGCAGCACCTGCAAGCCCGCCGCTTCGACGGGGCCGGCGATGATGCCCATGTCGCTGGTGCCATCCAGCACGCCGCGCACGATATCCCGGGACAGGCGTTCTTGCAGGTCCACCGTCACCCCGGGGCGCTTGGACAGGAACCCGGCCAGCACTTCGGGCAGAAATTCGGTGACCGCCGTGGTGTTGGCAAAGATGCGGATATGGCCTGCCGAATCCACGCCGTACTGGGTGAATTCGCTTTTCAGGTAGTCCACCTGACGCATGATCAGTCGCGCATGGTGCAGCAGGCGTTCGCCCGCCGGGGTGATCTCCACGCCACGGCTGTCGCGGTACAGCAGGCGCGTGTCCAGTTGGCCCTCCAGCGCCTTGATCCGCGCGCTGGCGGCAGCGGGCGAGAGGAACGCACGCTTGGCGCCCTGGGTCAGGCTGGGGGATTCGGCGATATGGATGAACAGGCGCAGGTCGGCCAGATCGAAGTGCATGGTGGCTCCTGTTTCGGCAACGGTGAATGCCAAATGTGGGCGCTGGCTTGCCTGCGATAGTGATGGGTCAGTCGTCGAATATTTTGACTGACACACCGCTATCGCAGGCAAGCCAGCTCCCACAGGGCTGTATTGTTGGACTCAATGGCGGCGTTCAGCATAACCGAACGCTGGTTTATTGAAATGCAAATTCTCAGAACGGGCGGGCGCTTGCATGATCCGGGGCAGACACCCACTGCCCGAGGACTTGCACTCGATGAGCGTCACAGACTGGATCGGCCGAAGCGAAACCACCCACGACCATTTGAGCCATAACCTGCTCAAACGCATTGCCGCCACGTTTGGCGAGCCAGTGCCGGAGGACGGCGCGCCGATTCCACCGCTGTGGCAATGGTGCTTTTTCCAGGACCCGCTGCCGGAAGCGGCCCTGGGAACCGACGGCCACCCGGCCCGTGGCGGTTTCCTGCCGCCGGCCGACAACCGCAACCGCATGTGGGCCGGTGGGCGTATCGAATTCGTGCAGGCGCTGCGTGCCGGTGAGGCGGCCACCCGTGTCTCGACCATCACCCAGGTCGAGGAAAAGGTTGGCCGCACCGGTTCGCTGCTGTTCGTCACCGTGCGCCATGACTATTCCCAGAACGGGCACCTGGCGATTCGCGAAGAACAAGACATTGTCTACCGTGAGCCCACGCCACCCAAGGCCGGCAACGGCGAGGCGCTGGCGGAGGGCGAATGGCGCGAAGCCGTCGAGCCCACTCCCACTTTGCTGTTCCGCTACAGCGCAGTGACCTTCAATGGCCACCGCATTCACTACGACTATCCCTATGTCACCGGCACCGAGGGGTACTCGGGCCTGGTGGTGCACGGGCCGCTGATCGCCACCTTGAACCTGCGCGCCTTTTGCCGTGCCCACCCCGACAAGACCTTGCGCAGTTTTGCCTATCGCGGCGTGCGCCCGTTGATTGCGCCGCAGCCGTTTGAAGTCGGTGGCCGGGTCACCCAGCCAGGTGTCGCCGAATTGTGGGCGGGTAACGCCCAGGGCCTCGCGCAACAAGCCCACGTCCATTTCGAATAATCCAAGAACAACAGGCGGAGAGCCGTTAATGAACCCGAATCACAATGAAGAACTCAATGCCATCCGTGAAGGCGTGCGCGCCTTGTGCGCCGAATTCGACGCGGCTTACTGGCGCAGGATCGACGAAGAAAAAGGCTTCCCCGAAGCCTTCGTCAAGGCCCTGACCGACGCCGGCTGGCTGTCGGCGATGATCCCCGAGGAGTACGGCGGCTCCGGCCTCGGCCTGGCCGAAGCCTCGGTGATCCTTGAAGAGGTGAACCGTTGCGGCGGCAACTCCGGCACCGTGCACGGCCAGATGTACAACATGTTCACCCTGCTGCGCCATGGCAGCGAAGCGCAAAAACGCTTCTACCTGCCCAAGCTCGCCAGCGGTGAGCTGCGCCTGCAATCGATGGGCGTCACCGAGCCCACCACCGGCACTGACACCACCAAGATCAAGACCACTGCGGTCAAGCGCGGTGACAAGTACGTGATCAACGGCCAGAAGGTGTGGATCTCGCGCATCCAGCATTCCGACCTGATGATCCTGCTGGCGCGTACTACGCCGCTGGCCGATGTGAAGAAAAAGTCCGAAGGCATGTCGATCTTCCTGGTCGACCTGCGCGAAGCCATCGGCAACGGCCTGACCGTGCAGCCCATCGCCAACATGGTCAACCACGAGACCAACGAGTTGTTCTTCGACAACCTGGAGCTGCCTGCCGACAGCCTGATCGGCGAGGAGGGCAAGGGCTTCAAATACATCCTCGATGGCCTCAACGCCGAGCGCACGCTGATCGCTGCCGAATGCATCGGCGATGGTCGCTGGTTCATCGAAAAGGCCAGCGCCTATGCCCGCGACCGCGTGGTGTTTGGCCGACCCATCGGGCAGAACCAGGGCGTGCAGTTCCCGATTGCCGAAGCGCACATCGAGATCGAAGCGGCAGACCTGATGCGCTGGCGTGCCTGCGAGGAATACGACAGCGGCCTGAATGCCGGGGCCAGCGCCAACATGGCCAAATACCTGGCGGCCAAGGCGTCGTGGGAAGCGGCGAATGCCTGCCTGCAAACCCACGGCGGCTTCGGCTTTGCCTGCGAGTACGACGTGGAGCGCAAATTCCGCGAGACCCGCCTGTACCAGGTGGCGCCGATCTCCACCAACCTGATCCTGTCTTACGTGGCCGAGCACCTGCTCGAGCTGCCGCGCAGCTTCTGAGGGCCTGACCATGAGCCATACCCAAGCCCTGTGCCGGTTTCTCGCCGGCCTGAACTACGAAGACTTGCCCGAACAGGTGCTGGCGCGCACCGAAGACCTCTACCTCGACTGGCTGGCCTCGGCACTGGCCAGCCAGGGCGCGCACCCGATTCCGCTGTTCGAGCGCTACGCGCACAAGATGGGCCCGGCCACGGGGCCTGCGCAGGTGATCGTCAACGGCGGCAGCACCAGCGCGTATTTCGCCGCGCTGGTCAATGGCGCGTCGTCGCACCTGGTCGAACAGGACGACTTGCACAACAGCTCGGTGCTGCACCCGGCCACGGTGGTTTTCCCTGCCGCCCTGGCGGCGGCTCAAGACCTCGGCAAGTCCGGCCGCGACCTGTTGCTGGCGTCGGTGGCCGGCTATGAAGCCGGGATCCGCATTGGCGAGTTCATGGGGCGCTCCCATTACCGCATCTTTCACACCACGGCCACCGTCGGCACCCTGGCCGCTGCTGTGGCGGTGGGCAAGTTGCTCGATTTCAACGAAGAACAGTTCATCAACCTGCTCGGCAGCGCCGGCACCCAGGCGGCCGGGTTGTGGGAGTTCCTGCGCGACGCCGCTGACTCCAAGCAATTGCACACCGCCAAGGCCGCCGCCGATGGCTTGCTTGCGGCGTATCTCACGGCCGAAGGGCTGAGCGGCGCGCGCAATATCCTCGAAGGCGATCAGGGCCTCGCCGCCGGGATGTCCACCGACGCGCAACCGGCCAAGTTGTCCGCCGGGCTGGGCAGCCGCTGGGCGCTGCTGGAAACTTCGTTCAAGTTCCACGCGTCGTGCCGTCACACCCATCCTGCCGCCGATGCGCTGCTGGACCTGATGCAACGCGAAGGCCTCGGTGCCGACCAGATAGCCTGTGTGGAAACCCGTGTGCATCAAGGCGCCATCGACGTGCTGGGCCGCGTGACGGTGCCGGCCACCGTGCACCAGGCCAAGTTTTCCATGGGCACCGTGCTGGGCCTGATCGCGGTACACGGCAAGGCCGGGCTGACCGAGTTTCACGAACAGGCCCTGACCGATCCGGCGGTATCTGCCTTTCGCGACAAGGTCAGCATGACCCTCGACCCCGAGGTCGACGACGCCTACCCGCAGCGCTGGCTGGGCCGCGTCACGGTCACCACCCTCGATGGACGTACCGTGCAGGGCGCCATCGATGAGCCCAAGGGCGACCCGGGCAACACCCTGAGCCGGGAAGAGCTGGCCGATAAATTCCAGCGCTTGACCCACTTCAGCAACGCCCGCACTCCGGCCCAGGCCCAGGCGCTGATCGAGCGGGTCTGGGACCTGCGTAACGCCGCGTCCATGGCCCATTGGCTTTGAGGAACTGTCATGAATAACCAACGACCACTGGACGGCATCACTGTTGTCAGCCTGGAACACGCGATTGCCGCGCCGTTCTGCACCCGTCAACTGGCGGACCTCGGCGCCCGCGTGATCAAGGTGGAGCGCCCGGGTGTCGGCGACTTCGCCCGCGGCTACGACGAGCGCGTGCGCGGTTTGGCCTCGCATTTCGTGTGGACCAACCGCTCCAAGGAGAGCCTGAGCCTGGACCTCAAGCAGGACGAGGCGGGGGATATTCTCGACACCCTGCTGGCCGATGCCGATGTGCTGGTGCAGAACCTCGCGCCGGGCGCGGCGGCGCGCATGGGCCTGTCGTTCGAGGCGCTGCACGAACGCTTTCCACGCCTGATCGTGTGCGACATCTCCGGTTATGGCGAGGGCGGCCCCTACGAGAAAAAGAAAGCCTATGACTTGCTGATCCAGAGCGAGGGCGGCTTTTTATCGGTGACCGGCGGCCCCGGTGACGATCAGATGGCCAAGGCCGGTTGCTCGGTCGCCGACATCGCGGCGGGCATGTACGCCTATAGCGGCATTCTTTCGGCGCTGCTGCTGCGCGGCAAGACCGGTCAAGGCAGCCGCATCGACGTGAGCATGCTGGAAAGCCTGGTGGAGTGGATGGGCTACCCGATGTACTACGCGTTCGACGGCGCGCCTCAGCCACCCCGCGCCGGCGCGGCGCATTCGACGATCTACCCCTATGGGCCGTTTCCCACCGGCGACGGCGGCACCGTGATGCTCGGCCTGCAGAACGAGCGCGAGTGGACGGCATTCTGCGACAAGGTGCTGCTTACCCCGGCGCTGGCGACGGATGAGCGTTTTTCCGCCAACTTCAAGCGCTCCAACAACCGTGAAGTGCTACGCCAGATCATCGTCGACAGCTTTGCCCAGCTGGATGCCGAAGCAGTGATACAGCGCCTGGAAGACGCGCAGATCGCCAGTGCCCGGGTCAACGACATGCAAGGCGTGTGGGACCACCCGCAACTCAAGGCCCGTGACAGCTGGCGTGAAGTCGCCAGCCCGGCGGGCCCGTTGCCGTCGTTGCTGCCACCGGCGCGCAATGCGGCGTTCACCCCGCGCATGGATGCCGTTCCGGCGCTGGGGCAACACAGCCAGACGATTCTCGACCAGCTCGGTTATTCGGCTGAGGCCATCGACAGCCTGCGTACGCGCGGCGTCATCTAACAAGGAATTCAATGATGCCAATGCCATTCGTTCGTTCTGCGCTGTTTGTGCCGGGCAGCCGCCCGGATCGATTTGCCAAGGCCCTGGCCAGCGGCGCCGATGCGGTGATCGTGGATTTTGAAGACGCGGTGGAGGAACCGCTCAAGCGTCAGGCGCGGGATAACCTCGGCGCGTTTCTGCAAGACAGTCCCGAGGCCCGGGTATGGGTGCGTATCAACGCGCCGGAACACGCCGAACATTTTGAAGATGTGGCGTTCTGCAAAGCCCATGCAAACGTCGCCGGCGTGCTGCTGCCCAAGGTCGAAAGCACCGCCCAGGTGGCGGTGGTGGCCGCCGCCGGCAAGGTGATCTGGCCGATCATCGAAAGCGCACGGGGTTTGCTGGCCGTGGCCGAGATCGCTCACGCCCCCCAGGTGGAGCGTCTGTCGTTCGGCGGCCTGGACCTGGCGCTGGACTTGAACCTGAGCACGGATACCCCGGCCGCACGCTTTGCCCTGGACCAGGCCCGCCTGAGCTTGATCGTGCATTCCCGTGCCGCCGGGTTGGTGGCGCCGCTGGACGGTGTGCATCCGGCCATCGACGACCCCGACGGGCTGCGCCGCTCGATTCGGCATGCCTATGAGATGGGGTTTGCCGGGGCGCTGTGCATCCATCCCAAGCAAGTGGCGGTGATTCACGAGGCCCTGGCGCCCAGCGCCGCAGACCTGGCGTGGGCCCGGCGCGTGGTTGAGGCCGGTGCCAGCGGGGCAGGGGCGTTCCAGATCGATGGCCAGATGGTGGATGCGCCGGTGTTGTTGCGCGCGCAACGGCTGTTGGCCACCCATATCTAGCAGGAGGAACCCTATCAATCTGTGGGAGCTGGCTTGCCTGCGAGACGGTGGCACAGCCGACAGCAATCTTGCCTGACACAGCGCTATCGCAGGCAAGCCAGCTCCCACACTGCATCTTTGTTGCTCTCAGAGTTGGCGTTCGTCCACACCGAACGCAGGTATCAAAAAATCGAAATTCACTACACGCGTCACATCAGGCACCTTGCCTTACAACACAACAATAAGAAGGTGATTTTCCATGCTCAAGCTCTCCCGGGCGCTGTTCTGCGCCGCTACCTTGTTCGCCGCGGGCCTGGCCCAGGCGGCGGACCCGATTGTCATCAAGTTCGCCCACGTGGTTGCCGAAAACACCCCCAAGGGCCAGGGCGCGTTGCTGTTCAAGAAGCTCGCGGAAGAACGCCTGCCCGGTAAGGTCAAGGTCGAGGTCTACCCGAACTCGTCGCTGTTCGGCGATGGCAAGGAAATGGAAGCCCTGCTGCTGGGCGACGTGCAGATGCTGGCACCGTCCCTGGCCAAGTTCGAGCAATACACCAAGCAGGTGCAGATCTATGACCTGCCGTTCCTGTTCAACGACCTGGCCGCGGTCGACCGCTTCCAGGCCGCCCAGGGCAAGGCCCTGCTGACCTCGATGCAGGACAAGAACATCCTCGGCCTGGCCTATTGGCACAACGGCCTCAAGCAACTGTCCTCGAACAAGGCGCTGCATGAACCCAAGGACGCCCGTGGCCTGAAATTCCGCGTACAGGCTTCAAGCGTGCTCGAAGAACAGTTCAAGGCGATCCGCGCCAACCCGCGCAAGATGAGTTTTGCCGAGGTGTACCAGGGCTTGCAGACCGGGACCGTCAACGGCACCGAGAACACCTGGTCGAACTATGAAAGCCAGAAGGTCAACGAGGTGCAGAAGTACTTCACCGAGTCCAACCATGGTCTGATCGACTACATGGTGATCACCAACGCCAAGTTCTGGACCGGCCTGCCGCCGGATGTACGCAGCACCCTGGAGCAGATCATGGCCGAAGTCACCGTCGAGGTGAACAAGCAGGCCGAAGCGCTGAACCAGTCGGCCAAGCAGAAAATCGTCGACGCCAAGACCAGCGAAATCATCGAGCTGACCCCGGAGCAGCGCGCACTGTGGCGCGAAGCCATGCGCCCGGTGTGGCAGAAGTTCGAAGGCGAGATCGGGGCTGACCTGATCAAGGCGGCGGACGCTTCCAACCAGTGATTCCGGGTTGTACCGAGATCCAATGTGGGAGCGGGCTTGCTCGCGAATGCAGTCTGTCAGTTGATAGAACTGGTGACTGACACACCGCT